>JBDRSE010000198.1:0-3896 GCA_043825095.1 bacterium | reverse complement strand
CGCTCGCAGAGCAGATCACCCGCCACGCGTCTTTCATGTCGGTCAACTTCAAGAAGCGCCAGGTGAAGATGTTCTTCTGGGGCAAGACGGTCAAGGGCACGTGCCCGGCCGGACAGGGCTTGGAGGAGAAATTCAAGAGCTGCTTGAACGATCCGCCCAAGCTGCCGGGACAGAAGGAAGTGGAGGACGCCAACTGGAACTGCTTCTGGTGGGGGCGGAAGTACTGGCTGCCGGAGTTTTACTACGCCATCGGGTATCACCGAGAGGGTGACTACAAGCGGCTGGTGCAGCCCTTCTGCCAGAAGACCGACCTGTGGTGGAACCGCACGCGTCCGCGCCTCGAGAAACAGGCCAAGGCGGGTGGGCCCAAGGCGCCGGCCACGCTGAAGCTCTACGCGTGTTCCGCCGCGGCCACGGCCGCGCAGCTCGCCAAGGGCGAGACCCTGCGCTGCGGCGTGTGGTCCCATTGCAACGCGCAGAACAACTTCCTGTGTCTCAGCCCGTATTGGGAGGTGCGACTGCGTTTCTATCGCCACGCCGCGCTGCTCGCCCCGGCGCTGTACCTCGATGGGCTGCTCCGGATTTCGTCGCAGGATCTCATGGCCCCCCACGGCCTGAAGGCCAAGTGGCTCCCGAAAAAGGACAAGTCCGCGTTCTACGACTCGGACGACAAGCTGTACGTGAGCAGCCTGCCGTGGCCGGCCGAGGTGGAGCAGCAGCGCCTGAAGAAGGCTCGCGAGGTCCTGGAGCAGGAGCTCTGCGAGGCGCGCAAGGGGCTGTGGGTGGTCAAGGAGTGCGGCTCGGAGCTGGAGTGTTACCTCACCGTGCTCAAGGGCGTGCGGAAGGTGCCCACCGAATCCTGCGACAAGCTCGGCGCTCCGCCGACGCAGAAGCTCGAGAGCCGGCCCACGCCCAGCAAGAGAGCCGTCGCGGACTGGCGGGCCAAACGCAAGGCCTTGCGCATGATCGCCATGCTCGGCGCCGACCGCGAGCCCTTCGCACCCCAGCGGAAGAAGGTCATCAAGACTGCAGTGGAGATCTACGCGGGTTCGGGCGCGCTGCCTGCCGAGCCCATGCGTGAGCTCAGAAAGATGGCGCTGCTCGTGATAGATCGACTGGGCGACTACGCCAAGCAAAAGGACGTGACCTGCACGGCCCGACTGCTCGGGCAGGCCCCCCAGGGGCAGCAGCCCGCGCCGGATCTGGCCCTGTACCGCCACAAGCTGCGGATCGCCCGGGCCCACGGGGACAAGCTGTCCATCGCCAGGTACGAGCGCCTGCTCGGCCCGGCCGCGCAGCAGGCCGCCAAGGCGGCCACCCCCCAGGCGGTCACCAGGTCCTGCTTCTCGCTGCTCCGGGACGTCGTCCGGGAGGAGACCCAGAGGCGCCTCCAGGGGGCCTGGCAGATCAACCGTGAAGCCCGCAGTGCGCTGGGGCGACTCGCCCGGCGGGCCGGGGCGCGCTACGGAGATCTTTGATGCCGGTGAACACCGGGAGCGTCGATTTGCGGAGGGAGAGATCATGAGAGGAAAACACTGGGCCTTGATCGTGATGCTCGCGCCGGTGCTGCTGCTCGCCGGGGAGTCCCAGGGCGTTCCCCAGCGCGCGTCGGCAGACGAGGCCCCGGCCCGCGGGCCGGACATCTCAATCAGCCCGGTGCGCGGCTTGACGCTGTCACCGGTGCCGCCGGGCATGGGAGACGACGAAACGCTGACCCTCCCCAGGAAGGGAGAGGACTACGACTTCGACGGGCTCCGGAGCGCGCTCGTGAAGCTTCGGGCGACCTATGGGAAGCTGCCCCCGGCGTTCGTCAGCCCCGGCAAGAGCATTCCCTGGTGGGTGGTGGTGCACACCATCGAGACGACCCGTAAGACCACGAACGGCAAACCGCTGTTCCCGGTGGTCTTCCTGGGGTTGCAACAGTCAGAGGAAAGGGGCGGCAGATGACGATATCGACAGGCATTCCCGCCAGGATCCTCGTGCTGACGGCCGCGCTGTGGCTGGTCGGTGGGTGTCCCAAGGCGAACAACAAAGACCGGCAGGGCTCCCAGGCCAAGCCCCGCAGGATCGAGGGGCCGGTGCCCGCGGAGCTGGCTGCACAGCTGCCCCTGGTGAGCGGCGACGCCGTGCTCCAGGACGCGCCGCTGGTGACCATCTCCAGGGAGTCTGTTGCGGTGGACGGCGGCGCGACGAACGCGCTACAGGACGGAGTGATTGACGCGAACGACAAGCGGGACGGCCCGGACGGCTTCTTCGTGGACGGGCTGTTCAAGCGGCTCCAGGCCGTTGCGAGGCGGCTCAAGAAGACCAAGCAGCGCCGCTGCTTCCTGCTGGCCGCGGCAGAGTCCATCCCTTACTTCACCGTGGCGTCGGTGCTCTACACCGCTTCCCAGGCCGACTTCCAGTGCTACCAGATCGCGGTGATTAAGCCGCCCGAGTCCCGAGCAGCCCTCACCGCGATCAACATGGGTTTCCCCGCCACCGCCAAGCCCAACGTGAAGGGCCACCTGTCGACCCGGCAGGCGGTGTTCTACGAGGACGCCTGGGGACGGAAGTTCCACACGTCCAGGGCCGGGCTCCTGGGATCCGCCGTACATCTCTCCGCCAAGTCGCGGAACACCCTCGGCAGCATGTTCGACAGAAGCGCCGTGGTTTCATCCGATGCCGAGGACGTACTCGGCGTGCTGATAGGGCACGCGGCGGGTGACGAGTCGGGCTTCAGCGGCCTGGGTCTCGGCGGCGCGGGCCGCGGCAAGGGCAAGGGCAGCGGCGCCGGCGGCGTCGGGTTCGGCGGCTGGGGCGGCTTCGGCAAGGGCGGCGGCGACGGAGCGGGCGGCGCGGACCCCGGTGGTCAGGGCTTCGGCATCGGCAAGTACAGGAAACAGGGCCCCCGGGTCTTCATGAGCCGCGCCAGCGTGAGCGGCGGCCTGGACGCGGCCACCATCCGCCGGGTGATCCGGCGGCACCTCTCCGAGGTCAAGTACTGCTACGTCTCCATCGGCATCCCGGCGAACCCCGACCTGGGGGGCATGGTCAAGGTGTCCTTCACCGTCAAGCCCGGCGGCGAGGTGGGGCAGGTTTCCATTGCGCAGTCCACCTTGAACCACTCCGGCACCGAGCAGTGCATCAAGCGCGCGGTGCAGCGCTGGCGCTTCCCCAAACCCGAGGGCTCCATGCCCTTCGTCACCTACCCCTTCCACTTCAAACCCAAGGGCTGAGGCGTACCGGGGTGTCCGTAGCGCCCCCCTGATTCCATCCCAAGCTATTCATCGAGGGTGGGTAGGGTGGTAGCGATCTGCGCGGCTGCGTCTGGGTGTACCGTCGCCTGCTCGGCGAATCGAGGCCAGGCATCGACTGTGGCGCGCACCTCGTCGATCACGATCGTTGCCGCCTTGGAGGCGATGCCGTGCTGTCTGGCGAGCTGCAGAATGTGCCGGCGGCCGGGGTGGCGGCCCTCGCCGGCGACGGTCATGCAGTGCTCTCCACCGGGGCCCGACGCGAAGGTGAGATCATACGCCGGGGAGAGGCTCCACTCTCCGGTGACGTCGTCGAGCAGAAACGCGAAGTTCTTCACGTGGTCGTCCCGGTTGTGGGTCGCGACGTTGAACACCATGTGCCGGAAGGCGGCGACCACGTCTGTGTGGTTCCGCGTGAGGACCGAGGTGACCTTGAGCAGATCGCCGTAGTCGCTGGACGGGATCCGGAAGTCGGCGTGGATCAGGTTCCCGAAGGTGTGAACATGGGTCCGCCGCCGGCCGGCGCGGTCGAGCGCCCGCACGCGGATCGACTTCAGGCGCGGCACGCGGCCGCGCAGGTCGGGCAGGCTCAGGCACCCCTCCCAGTCCTCATCGCGCTCCTCCGACATCGCCGTCAGCTCCGGGTTGACGAGGACCTGC
>JBDRSE010000197.1:0-2572 GCA_043825095.1 bacterium | reverse complement strand
TTGCAGTTGGCGGCGGAGCCGGTGAGAGTGTCGTTGGTGCACGCGTTGCCGTCGTCGCAGGTCGTGGGACAGGAGGCGGGGGGGTCGCAGGTTTCGCCGGGCTCGAGCACGCTGTTTCCGCAGCTCGCAGAGCAGTCGTTGTCACTGACCGCATCGCAGCCGGCGGGGCAGCAGCCGTCGCCGTGGGCGCAGGCGCTGATGGCGCTGTAGCTGCAGGCGGCGTTGCAGCTGGCCGCGGAGCCGGTGAGGGTGTCCGCCGTGCACGCGTTACCGTCGTTGCAGGCCGTGGGGCAGGTCGCGGGGGGGTCGCAGGTTTCGCCGGGATCCACGTTTCCGTCGCCGCACACGGCGCCGGAGATGACATTGGTGTTCGCCACGTCGGAGGTCATGTCGACGGGGGGGCTGCGGCCGTAGGTGGTCCACAGGTCGTACATGAGCTGACCGCGACTCACGGTCGGGGTCCCGGTGGTGCGATCGATGCAGTCGGCCGGGAACCCGTTGTTGATCGCCTCGTCCCGCAGAAACTCCACGTACTCCTTGCTGGTGGTCTGGTAGCGCACGGTGGCGGTGACGGTGATGGGATCCACGGTGCCCAACGGCACGGGGATCGCGTAGGGTGTGTCGTCGTAGTTGACCAGGATGCCGGAGCCGGGGCTGGTCTCGGGATAGGTGTAGTTTTTCGGCTGCGTTTCGGGATCGCTGCCGCCGGTGAATCCCAGCGGAGGGATTCGGTTGTCCAGGTAGAAGCAGTTGTTGAGCACGAAGTGGAAGATGGGGTTGGAGCCGCTGTCGGCGATGTCGCACTGGCTGGTGCCGTTGTAGTCCCAGATGCCCTGCTCCACGTGATAGATCTTGAGCTGCGCGTCCTGGGTGAGCACGCCCGTGGACGGATCGTAGGCGCCGCTTTCGAAGAAGACGGCGTTGTTGCCGTCTCGCGCCTCCACCTGGATCCACATCCGGCGCCCCTCGGGGTAGCCGGTGGGCAGCTTGTGCCCGGTCATGTTCGTCACCCGCACCGACACGTTCAGGTCGTTGCCCGGGGTCACGGAGGCGGGCGCCGTCACCGCCGCCGTGGCGGACAGGTTCTGCAGCATGTTCAGCGCGGCGTTGCGGGTGGCGATGAGCTCGGCGTCTCGGGCCAGGTTCGGATACTCCTGGCGGATCACGTCGGGGATCCACGCGTTGCCGCCGGCGAGCTCGTGGATCGGCAGGTCCCCGGTGTGGTTGTTGATCATGCTGCTGCAGGCAAAGGCCGGGTTCGCTGCGCTGTCCGGCATGTGGCAGTTCTGGCAGGTGGCAAAGCTCCCCGATCCCGAATCCCCGAAATCGCTCTGGGTCCACTCCCGGTAGGTGCGCTCCACCGGGAAGGGGATGCCGGTGTCGGTCCCGGCGTCGATGAGATTGAGCACGGGATTGGTGACGTTGTGGCAATTGCCGCAGTACATGGAGTCTTCGTAGTAGGTGTCGTGGACCCACTGGTGGGGGGGCGTGTCCGTGCCGTCCGCGGGATAGTCGTAGGGGCCGTGTCGACAGGGCTGGCCTCCACCGCCTCCGCAGCCGGAGTCGTCGATCCAGAACTGGCCGTTCTCCGTGTACACCGCCTGCTCCCCCGGTGGAGGAGAGGGGTTGACCATCATCCGGTGGCAGAAGTGGCACTGGATCCCGTCGAAGTCCCCGCCCCGGGCGTCGAGGTCGCCGGTGAGACTGCAGCCGTCCACGGAGCCCCCGGGGGGCTCGGAGCGCTCCTCGAGCCAGCCCACCGGGGAGTGGCAGCGCAGGCAGAAGTCTCCCACGCCGGGCAGGTCGTTGTTGGCCACGTCCAGGGAGGCCCAGAACAGCGGGTCCCGCCCGGCCTGTGCCATCAGACTGCCGGCCCAGGTGGGGGTGGGCTCGTTGTGGTTCGCCGCATCGTAGTTCCCGTGACAGTTGTCACAGTTGCTCGGATCCCGGAGCGCGTTACTCAACCCCGGCTGGGTACCCTTGTCGGTCAGGGGGCCGGCGCTGCCGGTGCCGGTGTAGGCCAAGGCCGCCAACGCTGCGCTGAGCGTGAGCGTTGCCGCGCGTAGATACCAGGTGACTCCATTGCTGCGTTTCTCGGGATGTGACATCGAGCTCCTCGGCCATGACTCGCCGCCACCGACACATGAGAAGCGGCCCATTTGTTGGCGACTATCAGGATACACAAGGATTGGATTCGACCGAAGACCTATCTGCCCATCGACCGCGGGCGCAGGCGGATCGACAATCCCCGGCCGGGCTCATGGAGCCCCGGGGTGGTGTTTGACTGGGAAATAGGGCACATTGGATCGGTCATGTGCGGGAGGAGCACGAGCCGATGAGCAAGAACAAACGGATGAAGCGTATCGCGTGTCTGGTCGCGTTGCCCCTGTTGGTGGCGTTCGGCTGGGGTGGGTGTAAGAACGAGCTCGGCGGCTACGCCAAGGACAAGGCGAAGAAGTCCCTGGCCCAGCTCGAGGGGGCGCAGGCGAAGCTCAAGAAGACCGAGGGATCGCTGGCTGCCCTTGTCAACGACGACAAGGCCTACATGAAACAGCACAAGGTGGTCCAGATG
>JBDRSE010000196.1:0-2198 GCA_043825095.1 bacterium | reverse complement strand
CGCGATCTCCATGACCTTGCCATCGCCGGCCGACACGATGGCCCCGGCCTCCGAGGGGGGCGTGCGCGCCGGGTCCCGGAAGAAGCAGACCACGAAGGCGCTCAGGGCTCCGAAGACCACGGCCCCGTACCGCAGGGCGGGGAAGTGGGGGGCAGCCAGCCAGCACACCAGGGCCAGCGCCGCCATCGCCGCCAGAAAGGGCAGACCCTCGCGCGCCATCAGTACCACCCGGGCTGCTCGCCCGTCTCGAAGCTCAGGTGCCGCCGCTCCCCCCCGGCCCGCACGATATCCAGGTCGCAGGCGCCGCCCACCGGCAGGCCCCGCAGTATGCCCCGGGCCCCATCGGCGCTGCGCACCGGCTCGCCGTTGACGGCGACGATGACGTCGCCGCGCTGCAGGTCGGCCGCGTAGGACGGGCTCTCCACCGATACCTGTATTACCAGCGCGCCTTCGGTGCTGTCCAGCTCCAGGTAGTCGGCGAGGCGCTGCGTGAGGTCGCGGAGCTCGACGATCCCGGTCCAGGGCTGCCGCACACGGCCGTGGACCCTCACCTCGTCGAGGAAGCGCCGCGCCGCGTCGATGGGAATGGCGAAGCCGACGCCGATGGAGCCGAAGCTGTATTCGCCGCCGGTGAAGATGAAGCTGTTGATGCCGATGACCTCGCCCAGGGCGTTCACCAGCGGACCGCCGCTGTGGCCGGGATTGATGGCCGCGTCGGTCTGGATCATATCCCGGTAGTAGTAGTCGCCCTGGGGTTCCTGGAAGTCTCGGCCGACGGCGCTGACCACGCCGATGCTGACGGTAGGTCCGAGATCGAAGGGGTTGCCGATGGCGATGGCCCACTCGCCCACGAGAATATCGCCCGAGCTACCCAGGGGCGCAACCGGGAGATCGGGCGCATCCACTTGCAGGACAGCCAAATCGGTGTGGGGGTCCGAAGCGACGGGAGTCGCTTCCAGGGTGCGGCCGTCGGTGAGGGAGACTTCGACCCGCCGCAGCCGGCGCCGGTCGCCGATGACGTGGCCGTTGGTGAGGACGTGGCCCTCCTTCGAGACCAGGATCCCCGAGCCGCCCGAGACCTTGTCCCGCTCGTCCCGGTAGTAGCGGTAGGGCGAATAGGGAAAGAAGAACTCGCGGAAGGGATCGCGGTACCGGTAGACCACGGGCTCGCGATGAATGACGTGGACACTCACCACGGCCGGCTGCACGCGCTCGACCGCCCGCACCACGGCCGTGCGCCGCGAGCCGCCGATGTCGGCAGACGGGGCCGGGTCGGCGACTGCCGCCGTCGAGCAGACAAGAGCGCCCAGCGCCGGCCAGGCCAGGGGGCGCGCGAAGCGGTACAGCATCTGTCACTCCCTCGTAGCAGTCGTGTAAGTAATTTATAAAACTGATACTTGGCCATCAAGCCGGCAGCTAATACCGGGCCGGCACCGAGGGAGCGCGAGGTCCGGGAGGAGGCCCGTTGTCGTCAGGGGTTGGGGTAGAGGACGCGGACCAGGCACAGGCCCACGGCTGGAGCGGTGGGGCCGGCCCGCATGCGGCTGGCCCGGGGATCGGCCCCAGCTTCCTGCAGCAGACCGGCCATGTCCCCGACGGGCCGCTGGCCCAGGCCGATCTCCACCATGGTTCCCACCAGGATGCGGACCATGTGGCGCAGGAAGCGGTTCCCCTCGATCTCGAAGACCAGCTCGCGGCCCGCCCGGGTCCAGGCGCAGTGGGGGATGTGGCAGTCATACCGGTCCGGGACCGGGTCCTGCTTGCAGAAGGCGCCGAAGTGGTGGGTGCCGGGCAGGGCGGCGGCGGCCCGGGTGAGCCGCTCCAGGTCGAGAGGGCGGCACAGGGTCCACACGCGGCGCCGGTCCAGGGGGGCCCTGGCGCCGGCGATGCGGTACCGGTAGCGCTTGCCGATGGCGCTGTGCCGGGCGTGGAAGTCGTCGGCGACCTGGCGGCAGCCGGTGACGGCGATGTCAGGGGGCAGGAGGCTGTTCAGGGCCTTCTGCATGCGCTCAGGCGAGTGCGGCGAGGGGGTGCGGAAGTGGGCCACCTGGCCCAGGGCGTGGGTGCCGGCGTCCGTGCGCCCGGAGCCCACGGGCACTATCTCCTCCTGCAGGAACCGGCCCAGGGCGCGGGCCAGCTCCCCCTGCACGCTGCGGCCCCGGGCCTGGATCTGCCAGCCCACGAAGTCGGTGCCGTCG
>JBDRSE010000195.1:0-13117 GCA_043825095.1 bacterium | reverse complement strand
CGTAACGAACGCGGTGGGATGAGTAGTGACAGCCAGAGCGCCGACCGGGTTGGGCGGACCGAGCCGGGCGGAGCGCCCTGGGGCCGTGTGCCAGGAGCGACGATGGAGAATATCGGGCCATATTTGACTGAGGAGCGACGATGCAAACGGCCCCTTGCCGCCCGATCCGGCGACGGGAGCCCAAACCGGTCGCCGCTCTAGTCCAGCGCGGTCGTATCGTAGCGCTGAACGATGTCGCGGAGGATGTCGATGATCGGCGCCACCCGCTGCCGAGACGCCTCGTCGTCCACGGCCGACTGCACGATGACCGCCAGGTTCTGCGTGTGAAACGCGCAGGGCGCGCCGGGCTGGTAGCGCTGCACCAGGAACGCGCAGCGCGCGCCTCCCAGCTCCACCTCGAGGGCCGCGCCGTCGAGCTCGGCCCGCACCGCGTAGCGACCGTCGAGCTCCCCCTGCTGCACGGCCCGGGTGAGCAGTGACTCCAGGTACGCCGACAGGACGGACTCGGGCCGCACCTCGGGCCCCTCCAACGCGAGGGCCGGCGCCACCCGCACCAGCACTCCCCGCGGGATCCAGCTCTTCCCGGCCAGCCGCGTTTCCAGGGCGCGCTCGATGCGGTACTGCTCCGCGGCGTCCCGGCCCGGCTCCGCGCGGAGCTCTGCCCGCCGCTGCTCCAGCGCGCGCCGCACCCCATCGAAGACCTGCAGGTAGTCGACGTCGTCGGTGTCATAGACGCCCTCGAGCAGCCAGTCCGGCTGCCCGGCTGCGCCGTAGTGCATGCCGGAGGGGAAGCGGCGGACCACCTCGAACACCTCCCGGTGCGCGGGCCGCTCCGGGAGCACGAAGGGGTAGTCCAACTCCGGGTAGCCGTCCTCGCGCAGCACACCGGCGTGGGGTTGGCCGAGATCCGTGCCCTGCACCTGGCAGGAGCGGTAGAGCGCCGAGGGAAACAGGTTCATGAGCCAGGAGGGGTCGAGCACCGAGAAGCTCGGGCCCACCTCCCAGCGCAGCGCGGTGATCTTCTCCAGGTTGTCGAGCAGCTCATTGAGGGTGGTCTGCCGGTTGCAGAGGATCCGGAAGTGATCCTGGCGGATCCCGCGCCGGCCCAGCCCCCTCACGAGGGCGCGGACGCGATCGAAGTCATAGGGCTTGCCCAGCCGCTTGAGCTCCGTGTCGTTGAAGTTCTCCGTGCCGATCTTGAGCCCGCCCCGCTCGGCGAAGAAGGACGGGTGGATCGCGTCGAGCAGCTCCTCGTTGAGCTCCCGCGTCACCGTGCGTCCGTCCCGGCGGAAGAAGCTGGCCACCGTGCCTTGAAGGAACGTCGCGGTGAAACCCAGGGTCTCAATTTCCCCCAGCAGCGCCGCGGCACGGCGCGGCTCGATGAAGAAGTCGTCGTCCCAGATCTGCAGCTCCCGGGCCGTGGCGGGCACCGCCGCGGCCGACCCGTACAGCTCCTCGATCCGCTGGGCGTAGGCCTGCAGATCCCGCACCACCGCCTCCACGCTGCGGCCCCGCCAGTGGGTCTTGTCCATGACCGAGCAGAACCGACAGGAGTAGATGCACCCCCGGGAGGTGGACAGGGAGAGCCCGCCCTCCACGTTCTCCCGCTCGAAGAAGGCGAAGTCGAGCACGGACTCATCCAGCTCCATGACCCGGTTGGCCTCATCCAACCCGGCGGCGACGGAAACGTCCCCGCAGCGCGCGATCACGCCGTGGAGCCGGCCGAGCCTGTCCAAGCAGCCCGCGTCCAGACCCTGATCGATGGTCCGCCCGGCCACGACCCGGGCCAGCGCGGGGAGCACCTGCTCGCCATCCCCCCGCACCACGAAGTTGGCGTCCGGCAGATGCGCGAAGCAGTGCTCCGGCGTGACCGTGGGGAATACTCCGCCCACGGCGATGAACGCCCGGGACCGCTCCCGGACGAAGCGGCACAGATCCCGCACCTGGCTGAAGCTCTTCTCCAGCAGGGTGAAGCACACGAGGCTCAGGTCGGGGTGATCCGCCAGCGCTCGCTCGAGCTCCTCCGGATCGGTGATGAAGCCCTCCGGCGCCAGCCGATCGTTCACGTCCGGCGGACGCTCGCACACGTCCTGGAGGGGATGCTTGCCGTCCAGCAGCACGAGCTCCGCGCCCGCGGCCCGAAGCGCGGAGATCAGGTAGTGCATGCCCGGGTTCACCTGCAAGGCGTCCCGCCCGTCCACGTCCTTGGTGAATACGTTCTTGTACAGCAGGACCTTGCCCAACGGGCCGGCGTCGCGAACGGCAGACGCAGGCTGTGCCGTCAGCATCGCCTCGCCGCGGCCCTGCACCAGCTCCCGTGCCGCTCGCCGCAGGGCCACCAGGTCGGCGTTGTTCGCCTGGAGCCACGCCGGCGACAGCGTGACCACCGGGCCCCGGCCCAGCTCCGCTGCGGCCGAGGCGTCGGGAGCCACCTTCAGCTCGATCCGCACCGCGAGGCCGTCCCCTGTGCCCGACCGCACCTCCTCCACTGCCCAGGCGAACGCTTTCATGAGCCGCAGCTTGCCGGCCTCGGGGAGCGCGTCGTAAGGGCAGCGCAGGATCACCACGTGGGGAAAGCCGACGGGATCCCTCGCCAGCCCATGGCCCGCGCTCGTCTGCACCTGCGCCGCAAAGGGCAGCGGCTCGTCGCAGCGCACCTGGAGCCAGCTCCGGGGGCGGACCTTCCCAATCACGCGATCGGTCGCAGTCTCGTGCTCGTCATTCGACATCTGTACCCCGCTCCGAGTCGCCACTTGCACTTTGTAGCCATTTCGCGAAAGAGCTCAAGACCCGACAGGGTTCGAGGTTGTTCGCCGTGATCTCCTCCGGGTAGGACCACCGGAGCAGGAAGTCGTTTTCCGGAACGTCCAGCCAATGCCGGTCGAAGCTCGTGAGGTCGTCGAGGTGCCCCCGCACGAATCGGGCCTTGTGCTCGGTTTCGTGCAGGAAGGCGTTCCCGCCGTAGATCGTGCCGTCATGGTCCACCGTCACCTCGCCGTTGAGCCGCATGGGCAGCGGCTTGTGCTCCAGGTTCACCAGGGTGAGCGATTCGCCGCGCGCCCACCGCTCCCGAAGCTCCCTGCCGATTCCATGGAGGCCGTCGGCAAAGGCCTTCATCTGCGCCGGCTGCCAGCGCATGCCCAGGCCCACGTTGATCTGGATCCGCCGAAAACCCAGCCCGACGATGTGGAAGAAGCTCTCCTCCACCCGCTCCGCCGTGGTCGGGTGCACGACCATGATCACCTCGTGCTCCAGACCGGAACGGGCGATGGCATCGGCCCGCGCCGCGATGGACTCCCGATAGCTGTCCCCACCCTCCTCCGCGGACACCCGGAACCGTCGCTGGGTTTCGGGCGCGCCGTCCAGGGACAGCTCAAGCTTCACCGGGTGGGCGGACAACCAGGCGAGCTTCTCTTCATCGAGGGCCCAGCCGTTGGACGACAGGATGAAGGAGAGGTCTTTCCCCCGGCGCCGGGCCTGGGCTACGCCGTACTCGATGCCGTGCTGAACGAGCTCGTACTGCAGGAGCGGCTCCGCCCCGAAAAACTGGAGGATCAGCGACGGCCGCCGACTCCCCAGCAGGAGATCCACAGCCCGCTCCAGGGTGCGGCGCTCCATGACCCGACCGTCCTGCTTGGGAATGTAGCAGTAGCGGCACCGGAGCTGGCACTGCCAGCTGGGAATCACCACCAATCGCGGCGCCACCTGATAGGTGTGACGGCGGTAGGCACGGGTCCAGCGATCCCGGTGGCCGAGCACCGCTTCGGCCGCCTCGAGGGCGTGCTGTTCGCTCACCCGGGCGACCTCTCCGGGGGCCTCCCGCGATGGCCGGGCCGCGTCCAGCAGCTCGAAGACCAGGCGTCGGGGCGCGTCGTCCAGGCGGCGGATCAACCCCTCTCCCGCGTCGCGCTCCGGTCCGGGGGAGAGCGATTTCCACCGCGCGAGCCACCGTCGTCGCAGCGCCACCAGGCAGTCGGTGTAGCGTCGCGCGTCCGTAAGAAAATCGCTCTGGGCAGCGTTCCGTACCCACGGGTCCTCCGGTACGTCGTGCTCCACGAAGGGGTAGTCAAACTCCGGATGGCCGGCCACGGCCGCCACGCGGCGCACCTTCAGCGAGCCCACCGTGCCCCGCCGCACCTTCTTGCGGTGGATCGCGGACGGAAAGTAGGACACCAGGTGGCGCACCACCGGATACCGCAGGTGGAAGTGGACCGGGTGGAGCAGCTTGAGGCGACACAGCTCCTCGAGGCTGTCAGTCAGCTCCCCGCCCGTGGTTTCGCTACCCGACAGGATGAAGTACGCGTCGTGGTGGATCCCCCGCTCGGCAAGCGCCGCCACCGCGACGCGGATGTGGGCCACCCGGTAGCCCTTGGCCAGCCGGACCAGCTCCCGGTCACAGAAGCTCTCCACCCCGAGCTGCAGATAGCTGCTCCAACGTCGAGGACGATGATCCGCCACGAGCTGCTCCCGGGGGATGGCGCGTCCGTGGTCGGCGAAGCACTCCGGCCGGAGCGCGTCCAACAGGGTCGGCTCCACCTCGGGCAGGAGGCGCCGCCCACTGCGACGGCACAGATCCGCGATGGACACCTGCAGGGAGCTGAGCCGAAAGGGCGACTCCGGGAGCCGCTTGAGGAACCCCATGGCGCGCTCCCCATCGCAGCCGAAGTCGTCGTCGCTGATGTGCAGCCGGAACGCGTTGCGCGGGATGCGGTCCCCATGCAGCTCCCGGAACCGCGCCTCGTAGCCGTCGAGAACCGCGAAGATGGAGTCCACGGAGCGGGCCTGATAGCACCCCCGGCCGAGGATGCAGCAGAAGCTGCAGTGGTGTGTGCAGCCCCGAGCCGTGGAGATCTCGATGCCGCCCTCGATGTGGCGGGCCTCCACATGGGACAGGTCCAGCTCCACCGCGTCCAGGTCGTCCACGACCACGGTGCGCGCGGGGTTGGCCGCGATCAGCCGCCGACCCGCTCGGTCGATGGCCAGCAGCCCGTCCAGGGCCAGCAGCGCGAAGCACTGTTCGTCGGACCAGGGCTCGGTCGTGTCCGTCTCCCCCACGATCTCCGCGAGCCGGGGCACGAAGTACTCCCCTGCGCCGCGGCATACGAAGCTCACCTCTGTAAGGTGCGCCGCCACGTGCTCCGGCGTCAGGCTCGGCATCACGCCGCCCACGGCCACGGGCGCCGCGCACCCCAGCTCCCGAAGCGCCTGGATGAGCTTCACCGCGGCGTCGAAGTAGTCCTCGAGCAGCGTGATGCAAACCAGGTGGATGGGGGTGCTCGAGAGCAGAGCTTCGAGCTTCTCGACGCCGACCAGCGGGCCCTCGCGACCGCCGGTAGGCATCTTCAGCTCGACCCGCACGGGCGTCGCGGCCGTCCCCCGCAAGCTGCTCACCATGTGGAGCACCCCCTGGGAGATCTCCTGCGCGTTGTGCTCCATGTCGGTGGACAGGAGCGACTCGAAGAAGAGCACGTTGGTCGGACCCCGTCGAAACGCAGGCGTCGGAAGCGGAAGCGAGTCCGGCCGATCCGCATTCAGCAACTCTGCGAGCTGGGCCTCCACGGCGTGGTAGGACGGGTGCGCCGCCACAGCCGGCCCGTCGAGCCGGAAGGTTTCCAGCACGCCGCCGGGCACCTGCCCGACCTCCCCCCCCGCGGGCCCGAGCTCGAGGACCAAGGGTCGGTCCGCTCCCTCACCTCGCTCGTCGAGCGCCGCCCCGGCGGCCGCCGCCACTCGCAACAGCGTCGCCACCGACAACGCGGGCCCACTCTGGTCCTCCACCCACAGCCGCGCCGGGTAGCCGAACCGACGCTGGGTGAGCACCCGGCCGTCTCCGGCCGCGATCCGACGCGACCTCGGCGCGTGCGCCCCCTGCTCCGGCTCCACGACATAGAACCGGGCGCGGTGGTCCGTCATGGTCCTCGCCTCCCGACCCGGGGTCGGGCGCCGAGACAACGCGACAGCGCGTGGGGCGCCACGAGCCGTCGCAGGCCCGTGGCGACGAGAGCGCGACCTCGGCGGCGCTGCCACAAATACGACAGTAGGGGAAACGTACACGCCTCCCGATCCTCACAGCGTGGGCAGAGCAGCGCGTTCGGCGCCTTCCCCTCGGGGGTGGTCACCACGGCGCCCTCGCGGAGGGGCTCGGGCACGATGCAGAAGGGGAAGTGGCGCAGACCCAACGGCAGCGCCGGATTCTCCTGCTGAAACCGCACGAGCTGGGCCAGCACCCGGCCGTCGTCCAGATCGGCAAAGGCGGGCAGGCTCGGCAACAGCCCGGACCAGTGTGAGCGGCAGTAGAGTACGTTCACGGCGTCGGCCCGCCCGATGGCCTGGGCGAGAATCTCCGGAAGGTGCGCCTGGTTTTGCGCGAGCAGCACGGTCTGCATGGTCACGCTGACCTCGGGGGCCCGCGCCAGGTTGTCCAGCGCGTGCCGCTGCTGATCGAACACGTCCCGGCCGAGGAGCGCCTGGGAGCTGCGGGCGTCCCAGGTGTGAAAGGACAAACAGACCGCGTTCAGGCCGCGGTCCACCAGGTGCTGCAGTCGTTCGGCGTCCGAGAAGTTGACCCCGTTGGTGACCATGCCCACGGACCGAAAACCGAGCTGCCTCGCGCGGCGCACCGCCCACCCGAGCAGGGCAGAGCTGGTGGGCTCGCCGCCGTCGAAGCTCACCCCGTCGTAGCCCTGCTGGCGCAGCCGCAGAAGCGCGCGATCCAGCAGCGGCTGCTCCTCCAGGGGACGAAACCGCTGGAAGTGCGGGCGCTCCGCACAAAAAGTGCACCGCAGGTTGCAGCGGGACGACATCTTCAGGGTCGCGCAGCGCGGGGGTACAAAGGCCGCGGGCGTGCTCGACTCGTCGAGCGGTGTGGGATCACTGGCCATCGGTGGTGATTATGACGGTGGGGGATGGGGAGATCAAACCCAATCCCCTCCAGCCTCTCACGCCGGGTCCACGGTCACCGTGGTTTTGACGCGTGCACAGAGCACCGCCTGGGCGCGGGGCGTCATCCACTCCGCCACCTCGAGGGCCGCGAGCCAGGGTCGACCGCTCACCAGCTTGAGAAACAGGCGGCGCAGCACTGCCGCCACCACCGCCTCCAGGGTGGTGGACGGGGCGCTCGTCTCCTGGAGCGCCAGCACGAACGCCCCATGCTCCTCGAGAACGCCCGAAAGGTGGTGCCGCTCGTGACCCACCTGAAAGCGAAAGCGGTCCCTTGCCGCGCACACGACGATCCCGCACAGATCGCCCTCGGCGAGCTCGGAGATGGCGGTCTGCCGGTCTAGAAACACTCGGGAGATGACGAAGAGCTCACGCGCATCCTCGGTCGTCACCCGGATCGTCTGTTCGTCCGTCTGAGCCACGCCCAGCGCAGCGAGTTACTCCAGCACCTGGGGAAACGCCTGCTCGGGATCGGCGCCGAAGTGGCTCCGGAAGGTCGCCCGGACCAGCTCTCGGGTGCGGGAGAGCTGGTTGATGACCCAGCGCGCCTGCTCGTACCGGAGATCGATATCGACGCCGCGGTACCGTGGCTCCTGCGGAACGAACGTCGACGGTTGACCACTGGTCTCGTACGTCAGCCGCCCGAAGATCCTGCTGCGGGCAAAGCAGCCCACTCCCAGGGTGGAGCTGGGGAGCTCGCCCCCTGTGCAGTAGTACGGGCGAGAGATGTCATAGGGCGGCTCGAAGCCCCGCTTCCACAGCCGCCACCCGAGCTCGTTCGCATAGGGGTTGTCCGTGGTGTAGCCGCACTCCTCCGCCACTGTGAGCACCTTGTCCAGGGCTTGGCGGAAAGACGTGTCGTAGTGAGCCACGAACTGATCATGGCGACCGTCGAAGTGGCGCTCCAGGTAGGGCGGAGCCGGCTGCAACTTGCTCAGCATGACCGTGTCCGGGCCGAAGGACAGCAGCTCACGCACGCCCCCCACAAAGGTCTCGGCCGTCTCACCGGCGAGACCCATGACGAGATCGCAGTTCACCTGGCCGGTCCCCGCCGCCCGCAGCCGCTCCACCGCCGCCCGGACCTGCGCTCGGGTTTGGTGCCCTCGCCCGTGGCGCTCGAGCACCGTTGGATCCAGGGACTGCACGCCCACAGAAACCTTGTTGAAACCGTAGGAGGCGAGCAATGCGGCCTTCTCCGGGGTTACGTTGTCCGGGTTGGTTTCGATGACCCGAGAACCATCGGCTGCGAACTGATATCCCTCGAACACCGTCCCCAAGAGCGCGCGAAGCTGATCCTCCTCCAGCAGGGTCGGCGTCCCGCCCCCGAGGTACAAGTTCTGGAGGCGCACCCCTTCGAGCGCGGGCGCATAGTGCGCGAGCTCCCGCTGCATCGCGTCCATGGTCCCCGATATCTCCGACCGGTCGCGGGCGATCCGTGAGTCGTACATGCAGAAGGTGCAACGCGCCCGGCAGAAGGGGATGTGCAGAAACAGGTTCAGGTAATGTCCCGGGAACCCACCCCGCGCCTGCTCCTGCGCGAGCTCCCGCCACAGGGGCGCGACCTCCGTCGCGCTCAGTGGTCGCGAACGCCGCCCCGCCGGCAGCGGAATGGCGTTGATCTGGTACGACGAGCACCGATCCATCAGTCGCCTGATCAGCCGTATCCGGTCCTGTACGCTCTCAATCGTCACACGAGACTCCGGGCCGCCGAGGTCGCGACCACCGCCCGCCTGCAGCATAGGCGAAGTCCGGCCTTCTGTGCTACCGTTACGCGTTCAGACGTCTTTGGGCGCGCGAAGGATCGCCGTGTACCTCCATCTACTGCTCAACAAGTGCCTGTGCGACTATCGATGCGTGTTCTGCACCATGGGCAGCTCCGGGCACGTGGCCGACACGACCAAGGTGCTCTCGGAGTTCGACTACGCCGCCGAATGGGAACGGATCGAGAGCGTGCTGCGGAGCGGCGCCGAGGACCCGCAGGTGGCTGCCCTGCACATCATGGGCAACGACCCGTCCAATCACCCTGATCTCGTGCGTGCGGTGCGACGCGCGCGGGAGCTGGGCTTCGAGGAGGTGGTGCTGGAGACCATCGGGGTCAAGCTCGCCGACGAGGACTTCACGCAAGCGCTGGTGGACGCGGGCGTCACGTGCTTCAAGATTCCCATCTACGGCAACACCGCCGCGGTGCACGATGCCATTGTCCGGCTGCCGGGGGCCTACGACCGTCTCCAGCGCGCGCTGGGCAACGTCCGTAGCCACCCGGTGACACTGCAGCACCACGCACTGATCCTGAAGCAGAACCTGGGGGAGCTGCCCGCGCTCCTGGCAACCCCGGCCATGAGCTTCCGCTTCCCGTTCCATCACGAGCGCGCCGATTTCCCCTATGCGCACTACGCGCCCCGGCTGAGCGACGTGGCGCCCGAGGTGCTGGCCAAGAGCGACGTGTACGTTCCCTGCATCCGCGGGGCGGTCAGTCACACCCCCCGGAGCGAGGTGCGGGTGCGCCCGGAAGATCCCGGCCACCGGGACGAGGATCCCCACATGCGCACCCGGCGTCCCGCCCGGTGCACGCCTGCGCTGTGCGGCGACTTCGACGCGTGCCGGGGCATCTATCCCGAGTACTTCGCGGTGTACGGAGAGGTCGAGTTTCAGACTCGGTCCGAGGCGGGGCGATCGTCCGGCGAAGGGCAGACCGACAAGCCCTCTCCGACGGATCCCCAACCAGCGCTGGCCTCGACCTCAGCCGACGCCGAGGCCCGACTGGTCTTCGAGGAGTCGCTCCGACGCGCCCGCGAGCTCGGGCCGGCCGTCGTGGACCGCGGGGTTCTGCAGCGCTACTTCGTCTCCCCGGTCCTCCCCATGGAGCCGCTGACGCCGGACGAGATCGGCGCGGCCTGGGGCCGGCTCTCCGCCGAGATCAAGGCCGGGCGAGCCCCGGAGCTGCTGAACCTCTACCTGCACCTCCCCTTCTGCGCGCACCGCTGCCGCTACTGCGTCTACTACAGCGTCGAATCCCGCGAGGACGCCGCCCGGGAGCCCTACCTCCAGCGACTGCGCGCCGAGCTCGACTTCTACGGCGCGGCCCTCGACGGCGTGGGCTTCACCACCCTGTACATGGGCGGCGGCACCCCCACCGTGCTGTCCGAGACGCAGCTCGCCGGGCTGCTGGATCACATCGACGCCACGATCCGGCGCAAGCCCGGCGGCGAGTGGGCCTTCGAGTGCAACCCCCTGTCCGCCTCCGAAGCCAAGGCCCGACTCTTCCGGGATCACGGCTTCAACCGCGTGAGCTTCGGCGTGCAGACCCTCAACCCGTCCGTGCTCGGCGTGGTCAACCGCGGCTACCAGACCGCGGGACGGGTGGCGGAAACCTTCCGGATCATGAAGGACTGCGGGTTCTGGATCAACGTCGACCTGATCCACGGCCTGCCCGGCGAAACCCCGGAGTCCATGAGCGAAAGCCTCGAAGGGCTGCTCGCCCTCGGGCCGCACCAGATCACCATGTACACCCTGTCCCCCTTTACGCCCATGCCGCAGGACGTAAGCGCGCTCGAGCCTGTCCGGGACGGTGTGGCCCGGGTCGAGGAGATCGCCCGGAGGCACGGCCAGCGGGTGGGAATCAGCCCCACGTCCATCGGCCTGTACGCGCCCGAGAAGGACACGGCAAACACCTTGCTCCGGCAGCAGTCGAAGGAGGCGGGCGGCGAGGGACACACCTACAACGACCTCACCGTGGAGCCCTTCTCCCTCCTCGGCATCGGCCCCACGGCGCGGAGCTACATCTATGGACAGCTCCGGTACATGCACGACCGCTATCCGGTGGATGCCCCCTTCGAGCCCGGCGCTCAGGCGGCCACCGGGCGGACGGTTTCCCTCGACGAGGAACGGCGCCGGTTCGTGGTCTACAGCCTCGAACGCAAGGGGGGAGTGAATTTGGCCGACTACGAGGAGCTGTTCGGAGAGCCCCCCCAGGCCGCCTTCGGCCCGGAGCTGCGTGCCGCCCTGGCCGCGGGAGGACTGACGCAGCAGGGGGAGGTGCTCGCCTTCGGATCCGACGACCCCACCCAGCGGTTCGCCACCGGGCTGCTGTTCGTGGAACCCGAAAGCATCGAGCTGGCCCAGGCGCCCCAGTCCGTCAGCGAGGCGGAGCAGGCACGCAAACGACGGGCGGAGGAGGAGGCGCAGAAGCGGCGCGCCGCGGAGGAGGAGCGGAGACGGCGACGGGCGGAGGAGGAGGAACGCCGCGGCCGCGCCCAGGCCGAAGCCCCGACCGTGGTCATCCGCGGCCGCGGTCAGGAGGTGCCGGTGGTGCTCGCCGAGCACAGGCCGGGGAGGCCGTGCTTTCACCACGCCGGCCCCTTCGCGTTCTACATCCCATCTGACGAGCCCGAGGGCAGCTGTACTACCGGAAACGAACACGCGCTGGTGCTCAAGGCGTTCGCGCGGCTCTTCGACCGCGTGGTTGCCCAGGACACCCCGGCGTCCCTCGCAGAGCTGCAGCAGCGCCTGGTGTCTCGGCTCGCCCCGGACCGTGGGGAGTAACCGAGCCGTGTCGGACTGGGATCTCGCGCGGACGAAGGTGCTCCACGTCTCGGTGGGGCCGGGCTGCAACAACCGCTGCGCCTTCTGCATGGAGTACGGCGAGGGTCTGCCGGAGCGCTTCACCCTGGAGCAGATCGGGTCCCAGCTCGACCGCGCCCAGGGAATCACCGATGGCGTGATCTTCACCAGCGGAGAGCCCACCCTGAATCCGCTCCTCGCCGACGCGATCCGGGCGGCCCGGGATCGGGGGTTCACCCACATCGGGCTGATCACCAATGGCCGCCGGCTCTCCTCCCGGGAGCTGACGCTGAGTCTGCTCGAGGCCGGTCTCAACGAAGTGACGGTGTCGCTGCACGGGCCCACCGCCGAGGTGCACGACGCCATCACGCGGCGGGAGGGGGCCTTCGCCGAGACCGTCCAGGGCCTCGCCACCCTGGCCGAGCTCCGCACCGCGCATCCGTTTCGCCTCCGCGTGAACTGCACCCTGGTCCGGGCCAACCTCGCGCACCTGGCAGCGCTGTTCGAGCTCACCTCGCGTCACGGCGTGGACACGCTGAACTTCAACACCGTGGAGCCCCGGGGCCGGGCGGCAGACGACTTCGATGACGTGGTGCCCCGCTACGCCGACGTGCTGCAGGCAGCGGACGAGAGCGGCCTGGACTTCTACTCCGAGGCCGTGTCCCTGTCGCGGGTGCCCCCCTGCGCCGGGGGGCCGGAGTGGATCCAGGAGGACTTCCACTTCACCCACACCGAGGAGGTCACGCACTTCGACCCCGACGAGGGCATGGCCAAGGGTCAGCCCTGCGAGGAGTGCTGGCTCAATGCGCGCTGTCACGGCGTGCCCGACCGCTACGTCGAGGCCTTTGGCTGGACCGAGCTGAGGCCTGTGCGACCGGAGCGTCCCGAGGATCCGCCGCTGCGCGTGGCCCTCAGGGGTGATGCCGCTCCCGCGCCGGGACAGCAGCTGCGCAGCGGTTTCCTCGAAGGGTATCGCCGGGTCGTGCTCACCGGCGTCGATCCCCTCGCCAACGAGCAACTTTCCGGCACCATTCGGCTGGCTCGAAACCTCGGCTTTCGCCACGTAGAGGTGGAGACCAGCGGCCGTTCGCTGACCTCGAGCAAACAGGTGGAGAAGCTCCTCGCCCCGGCGCCGGATCGCATCACGGTCCGTCTCCGGAGCGTGGAGCCGGCAACCCACGACGCGGCCGTGGGCGACCCCGGTGCCTACGAGCAGAGCCTGCGCGCGGCCAAGCTGCTCGCCCGGCAGGGGGCGCCCCTGAACCTCCGCGTCACACTCGGTGTGGACCGGGCCCGCGAGGCGGAGACCGCTCGTCAGCTCGGCCGAATACTGAACGCACACGTCACGCTGGAGTGAGCTGCTCCAAAGACCTGGGGTAACCGTTCACGTGGTAGACGGCACAGCGCCCCCCGCGCGCAGCGCGGGCTTCCCCTTGAGGGGACGGGAGGGGTGTCTTGAGCCGCGAAGCGGCGGATCTGTCGGGCTGGTTTCGGCACAGTGCGAATCCTGGCACCTGCCGGAGATCGATCCGCCGCTTCGCGGCTCAGCTCTCCCCCTCCGCCCCCTCCGGGGGAACCTCGCTGCTCTCGGGAGGTGCTGCAAATAGCCCCCCCGTGA
>JBDRSE010000194.1:0-30990 GCA_043825095.1 bacterium | reverse complement strand
GGGTACTTCAGCCCGTGGATGAACCGCGTCAGGGAGCACGTGGGGGAGACGAAGAAGATCGCCGTCACGTCGATGTACTGCTCGTACATCGGGTCCCACCGGTAGTGGAAGCCGACCGAGTTGGCGAGCCGTTTGATGTCCTGTTCCCGGCCCACCATGAACGTCCAGTCCACGTGCTTCTTGCCGAAGTGATCGAGGAAGTTCTTGCGCATGGTGCGGGCGTCAGCGGGCGTCTCCCGCGGATTGATGCTGACCGTGACCACGCGGAAGGTCTCGCCCGGGACCCACTCCAACCCCTTGAGGCCGTCGGTGAACTGGCGCAGCTGCACGTTGCACAGGGTCTTGCAGGCGTAGTAGTTGAGGGTCAGAATCACCGGCCGCTTGCCGTCGAAGAAGTGGCGCAGCCGCACGTGCTTGCCGTTGTGATCCACGAAGCCGAGGTCGGTGAAGACCTTTTTGCCGAGACGGTTCTTGATGGTCACGCCCTGGGTGACGCGTCGGAGCTGGCTGCGATCCGCTGACGCGGGCTCCGGCGCGATGCCGGCGCTCAGGGTCAGCGCGGCGAGTGCAATCTGAGTGGCGTGGCGCATGGATTACCTCACCGGGGGCGACTGTGGCGTCGCCGCCATTGCAGGGGCCGGTCTGCCGGGCCGGGGGGGCATCGCCGGAGCGGGGGCCATGGCCGGCGCCGGGCTCATGGCGGGCGGCGGGGCCAGGGCCGGCCGGGGGGGCGTGGGCGGCGCGGCGACCCCACCGTCGGGCGTGACCGCCCGGTTGCGCGACGGGTCGACGGGCGGCGTTGTCGGCCCCGTTGGAGGCGCCACTTGCGATCTGACCAGGGCGCCGCTCTTTCCGACCCTGCGCACGGCCTCATCGATGGGCATCCGATGGTGCATGGACCGCCGGTCGAGATGGGCGGGCGCGCTGAGCTTGCCCTCGTTCTCCGCCCGCAGCAGCAACGCCTCGTCACTCGGCTCCGCGTTCTCCTGTCGCCGCTGTTCCTGGGTGGACTGGTAGAGCAGCAGGCGCCACAGGCCGAGGCTGATCAAGACGACGCTCACCGCCACGAGGAGGAGCTGCCGGGCGAGGTATCGCGTCGGCATGGTGTCGGTTTCCACCGCAGACTCGCGGGGGGACGGAGGATCGGATGTGTCTTTGTGTTCGCTCATTAGAAGTTCTCGAACCGCAGGGCCTCCGGGAGCCGCGGATCTCCCACGGGCACCAGGGCCTGCCGGCGAAGCAGCCAGAAGAAACCCGCCAGGAAGATCCCGCCCACGCCGAGCAGGGTGGTGAGGTCGAGCACGCTGACCTGGATTCCGGCCTTGTGTAGGTTCGGCATGATCAGCCAGAACGTGTCGCAAAGGTGCATCAGCAGCATCCAGCACGCACCCAGCAGCAGGAAGGTGGGGTGCCGCTTGATGGTGCGTGGCAGCAGGAACAGAAACGGCACCACGAAGTGGCCCAGCGCCAGGAAGGTGGTCAGGTGGCGCCAGGTGGACAGGGGCCACACCTTGGAGGCGTTCGCCGCCTCGGGCACGACGTACCACCGCTTGGCGAAGAAGATCGTCTCCTCGGGGATGTTGCCGTACCAGTACAGCAGAAACTGCGACACGGCGATATACGCCCAGAACACCGTGAAGCCGAAGAGCAGCTTGCCCAGGTCGTGCAGGTGCTCCACCGTCACCACGCCCTCTGGGAGCGCCCCGGTGCGGGGCAGGAGCACTGCCAGGATGCACAGGACGCTGAAGATGGCCACCAGGCAGCCGGCGAAGTAATAGACCCCGAAGATGGTGGAGTACCAGTGGGGATCGATGGACATGATCCAGTCGAAGGCGGCGAAGGACACGGTGACGGCGAACACGATCAGGCCCGGCGCGCTCAGGAGCTGCAGCCGACGGGTAATGGCGTGGTCCTTGGTCGTGTCCTGCTTCACCGACTGCAGATAGAAGTAGGTCGCGAACCCGGCCCACGCCAGCAGGTAGACGGCGGCGCGGAGCTGGAAAAAACGCTCGTTCAGCCAGGGCGACTTGTGCCGAAGGAGCGGATCCCTGGCCACGGCGGCGAGATCCAGCCAGTGGTGATACAGGTCGTGCATGGACCAGATTACCGGGATGAACAGCAACAGGAACAGCGGCAGGGTGGCCATGACGGTTTCGGCCATGCGGCGCACGGTCACGCTCCAGCCCGCCCGGGAGGCGAACTGCACGAGCACGAAGAAGAAGCCCCCCAGCGCGATGGACAGCCAGAACACGAAAGCCACGAGATAGGAGAAGCCGAGCTGCCCCTTGGGGGCGTACCCCTTGAGCACGAAGGAGGCGGCCAGGCCCAGCAGCCCCAGCCCGCCGAAGAGCAGGTAGAGTCGCTGCCAGCGGTGGCCCGCGGCGAGGGTGACGTCTTGGGCCGTGAGCTCGGTGCGGTCAGGCTTGTGTGACACGGCTACCTCACCTCCTTCCGGGGCGCGGAGCGCAGGTGGGGGGGGACGTGCCGGCTGAGCTGCAGCGCCCGCAGGTACGTCGTGATCGCCCACCGGTCGGACACGGGGATCAGGTAGCCCAGCGCCGGCATGTTGGCCTTGCCGAAGGTCACGCTGTGGAAGAGCTCCCCCAGCGCCGTCTTGCGCAGCCGCTGGTCATGGAAGCTGGCCGGGCGGGGCAGGCCGGCGTTGACCCGGTAGACGTAGCCCTGGCCGCTGCCGAGCCGGTCGTGGCAGGACGCGCAGTAGATGTTGTAGCGATCGCGTCCACGCTCCACCAAGGCCTGGGTGAGCCGGATGGACTTCGGGAGGTCGACGGCGTAGCGGTCACCGATCTTTCCCCGGTGGAGGTGGTCGTCGATCGTGAGGGCGCCCACGGCCACGGTTCCGGGCGGGAACCTCCGCATGGCCCGGTGGTCCTGGTAGCGGGAGTAGGCCTCCTGGGGATCGAGCCGCTCCTGGTTGTCCATGTTCGGGTTGAGATGGATCGGCGGATCCTCGGACAGGTCGCCGCGGCAACCCGGCCCGAAGGGCAGTGCCAGTAGGGCGCCCAGGGCAACCACCCAGCGGAGTCGGTGCGTGGGGTGTCTCATTGTTTCACCACCTCCACATGCGAGGCGCCCAGCTCTTCGAGGAAGGCGGAGGTCCTGTCTGGGTCGAACTTGGGATCCGACGACTCGATGGAGATGAAGAACTTGTCGTCCGTCGAGCGTTCGAATCGGCTCGAATGGAACAGGGAGTGGTAGAGCTGCGGCAGCCGGCACAGGCCGAACAGCCCCAACACTGCGCCCAGGGCGCCGAACAGCACCGCGAGCTCGAAGGTGACGGGCAAAAACGCCGGCCAGCTGAAGAAGGGCTTGCCGCTGACCACCCACGGATAGTCTACCGCGCTCACCCACCACTGCAGCAGCATGCCCAGGGCGGCGCCCGTGAACGCCATGACCAGCACGATGAAGGGCAGCTTGGAGCGCTTGAGGCCCATGGCGTTCTCGAGGCCGTGGACGGGGAAGGGGGTGTGGGCGTCCCAGTGGGCGTAGCCCTCGTCCCGCACCCGCTCACAGGCGTGGAAGATCTCCTGCGGACTTTCGAACTGCGCGAGGACGCCAAAGGGCGCCTTGGAGGGAGTATTAGGCATCTTTGTCACCTCCCTCGGAGGCATCGGAGTCGCCCGGGTCGTCGGAGTCCTCCGGCGTTTTCGGTTCGTCCGGTTCATCCGGTTCGTCCGGCTCGCCCGGTTCGTTCGGCTTGATCGGCTCGACGACCTTCGAGGGATCCTCGGGTACGTAGTGCGGGTCAGCCTGGGGAAGCACCGACTTGACTTCGGCCATGGCGATCATGGGGAGGAACCGCAGAAACAGCATGAACATCGTGAAGAACAGCCCGATGGAGCCCACGAAGGTGGCGGCGTCCCAAATGGTGGGTGAGTAGTGGTCCCAGCTCGACGGGAGGAAGCCTTTGGTCAGGGTCATCACGATCACGAAGCGCTCGAACCACATGCCCACGTTGACCAGGATCGACACCACGAACAGGATCCAGATGGTGGTGCGGGCCTTCTTGAACCAGAAGACCTGGGGCACGAGCACGTTGCAGCTCATCATGATCCAGTAGGCCCAGGCATAGTCGCCCAAGGCGCGGTTCACGAAGGCGAACCACTCGGTCTCGTTCCCGGAGTACCACGCCATGAACATCTCGATGCCGTAGGCGTAGCCCACCATGGAGCCGGTGAGCAGGATGATCTTCGCCATGTTCTCCAGGTGGCGCATGGTCATGATCTGCTCGAGCCGGAAGATGCGGCGGGCGGCGATCATCAGGGTCAGCACCATGGCGAATCCGGAGAAGATGGCGCCGGTGACGAAGTAGGGCGGGAAGATCGTCGTGTGCCAACCCGGGAGCTGGGACACCGCGAAGTCGAAGGACACGATGGAGTGGACCGACAGCACCAGCGGCGTGGCCAGGCCCGCCAGGATCAGGTACGCCACCTCGTAGTGCTGCCAGTGCCGCGCCGAGCCGCGCCAGCCCAGGGCGAGGGCGCCGTAGACCATTCGACGGATCCTGTTCGTGGCGCGGTCGCGGACGGTGGCCAGGTCGGGCAGGAGCCCCACGTACCAAAACAGCAGCGACACCGTCCCGTAGATGGACACGGCGAAGACGTCCCAGAGCAGGGGGCTGCGGAACTGCGGCCACATTTCCATCTGGTTCGGGATGGGGAACACCCACCAGATGACCCACACGCGCCCGACGTGGATCGTGGGAAAGAGCAGGGCGCACATGACCGCGAAGATGGTCATCGCCTCGGCGAAGCGGTTGATGGACGTCCGCCACTTCTGCCGGAAAAGGAACAGCACCGCCGAGATCAGGGTTCCGGCGTGGCCGATGCCGACCCAGAACACGAAGTTGACGATGGCCCAACCCCAGAAGACGGGGTTGTTCAGGCCCCACACCCCGGTGCCCTCCCAGAACAGGTACGCCGTAGAGCCGAGCAGGATGAGGAGCAGGGACGACGCGAACCCGAAGACGATCCACCACGTCTTGGGGGTCCGTTGCTCCACGGGCCGGGACACGGCCTCGGTGATGGAGTGGAAGTCCTGCTCGCCCTCCAGGAGGGGCGCGCGGCGATCCACGGGATCCGGCGTGCTCGTTTGTGTCGCCATGGTCACGCCAGCCTCGGGTTGGGGTTCGAGATCCGCGCGAGGTACGAGGTGCGTGGGTGCAGGTTCAGCTCCTCCAGCAGCACGTAGCTGTGCGCGCCGCCCCGCAGGAGGCGCGCCTGGCTCCGCCTGTCGTTCAGGTTGCCGAAGGTGATGGCCCCGGTGGGGCACGCCTGGGCGCAGGCGGGCAGGATGTCCCCGTCGCGGAGCCCCCCGCGACGGTCATCGACCTTGGCGGCGATGGTCGCCTCCTGGATCCGCTGCACGCAGTAGGTGCACTTCTCCATGGTGCCCCGGAAGCGCACTGAGACGTCGGGATTGCGCTGCATCTTGAGCAGCGGGATCATCTTCTCGGTCTTTTGGGCGTAGCCGTAGAAGTTGAAGCGGCGCACCTTGAAGGGGCAGTTGTTGGCGCAGTACCGGGTGCCGATGCACCGGTTGTAGGCCATGTCGTTCAGGCCCGCCGGGCTGTGCAGGGTGGCGCCCACGGGGCAGACGTTCTCGCAGGGGGCGGTTTCGCACTGCTGGCACGGCATGGGCTGGAGCACGGCGCCGGCGTCGGGATCCTGTTCGGGGTCGATCACGCGGTTCGAGGTGAAGTAGCGGTCCACGCGCATCCAATGGAGCTCCCGGCCGTTCAGGATCTCTTTCTTGCCCACCACCGGGATGCTGTTCTCGGCCTGGCAGGCCACGGTGCACACGTTGCACCCCTGGCACCGGCCGAGGTCGATGACCATGCCCCACTGAGGGCCCGTGCGAACGTTGGGCTCCACCCACAGCGACCGATTGTGGCTCTCCTTCACGAGCCGGTACTTGTTCCACAGCTCGGAAAACCCGGCGCCGGCGAACTCGGCCAACGTGTGATCCCGAACCACATGCCGGGTGCGCCCAGTGAAGGGCTCCACCATGGAGCCGTGCTTCTGGGTGGTGGCGAGGGCGTACTTGCGGCCCAGGCGCCGCAGCTGGAGCGGCTCGCCAAAGTGCGGCTGCGTCGCGCTGCGGAGCTGATAGGTGTCGAATCCCTTGGACCACCGGGCCACGCGACCGCCGTGCTTTCGGCCATAGCCCAGGGGCAGCACCACCACGTTCTCGGCGACCCCCGGGACGATCCAGGCGGCGATGTCCAGGGTGCGCTTGCCCGCGGTCAACCGCAACAGGTCGCCCTTCTGGACCTTGTGTCGGGCGGCGGTGGTGGGCGAGAGCAGCGCGGCGTTGTCCCAGGTCAGCTTGGTGACCGTGTCCGGCAGCTCCTGCAGCCAGGCGTTGTTCGCGTGTCGGCCGTCGTAAAGCGACGAGTCCAGCGTGAAGAGCGCCTCCAGGTCGCCCGGCTTCGGGCCGGGGCCGAAGGGCGGCAGGCGACGGTCCAGGTTGCTCCAGTCCACCTTGGGTGACACCGGGCTCGGACGGGCGATGTCGGCCACGCCGTCGTGGACCCAGCGCTGCCACCGCTTCTCGAAACCGGCGGAGCCGACGGTCCGGCGCCAGTGGTACCTCACGTGCTGGTGGGAGGTGCGTCGGCGACCGAGGAGGTCCCCGAGCACCTGCAGCTCGTCGCGGCTGTCGCGCAGCGGTGCGATGAGCGGCTGTTGTATCGACACCGTTCCGTCAGTGGCCCGGAGGTCGCCCCACCGCTCGAGGTAGTGGCTGCAGGGCAGGTGCCAGGTCACGCGTCGGGAGGTTTCGTCGTCGTGGCCGCTCAGGTGGATGGAGGTGCGCACCTTGCTGAGCAGCGCGGGGAGCTCCAGGTCCGGCGGCGCGGTGTACGCCGGGTTGCCGCCCAGAATCAGGAGGGTCGTCACTTCCCCTCGCCGGATCGCGTCGCCCAGCTTCACCAGGGTGCCCACTTCGGGGAACCGCGCGCCGGGGAGCAGGGGATCGGGAATCAGCGACACCGGTTTTCCGTCCCCGACGTTATCCAGCGCCGCGTTGAGGGCGTACGCCAGCGCGTGCACCCAGGCGGGCTGCCGCGCGCCCACGGCGAGGGCGGAGCGGCCCCTGTGCCTCAGCAGGTCCTGCGCCACCTCCCGCACCCACGTCCCGGCGCGCTTCGCTCCCGGGGTCGGGCCCGCGGCGCCGACCCAGTCGTCGACGCGTTTCGACGTGAGCCCTTCCGGGGGCAGCTCCAGCCCAGACCGCTTGAGCTCGGACGCCAGGGCCAGCAGGTACGTGCCGACGAGGGACGCGGACACCCGCAGCCGGTCGTCCGCCAGCAGGCCGGTGTAGGTGTAGTGCGGCTCCACGGCGTACAGGCGGTTCATGCGGGCCAGGCGGCGCTGGGTCGGGTGGGTGGAGCGCAGTCGCCCTTCGGCGAACAGCCGCGCGTTCCGGACCGCGTCCCCCTCCAGTCCCAGCAGGTCCGAGTCCACGGCCACCAGGACATCGGCGTGGTTCAGCGAATAGAGCGGTCGCGCCCCGGTCGCGCCGGCCAGGCCCAGGCCGGACACTGCGTGGGTCGGGTAGCCCGGGTCGTCAACGAAGAGCCGCAGCTTGGGGAGCTGCGTGGACTCGCGCAGCTCGGCCAGCATCGACCAGAGCGTGGGCGATGGCGTGGCCTCGGTGAGCACCGCGAGGCCGGCCCCCCCGGCGCTGCGCAGCGCGCCGAAATGCGCCGTCGCGAAGGCATCGAAGTCGGTCCAGCTCGCCTTGCGCCTGCCGCGGCGGACTGTGTCGCTGCGGTCGGGATCATACAGGTCGAGCACGGATGACTGGGCCCAGGCGTTGGTTCTTCCGTGGTGGTCGAGCCGGTCGGGGTTACTCATGGGGTGGTTCGGGTTGCCCTCGACCTTGGTGGGGCGCCCCTCCTGGCTCTCCACCAGCAGGCCGAGTACGCCCCCCCCGGTGTACAGCGCCGTGGCGAACTGCAGCGGGTTTCCCGGCACCAGGTACTCGGGCCGGTTGTTGAAGGGTAGGATCTTTTCGACCGGTTTTCGGATGCACCCGGAGGCCCCCGCCCCGGCCATGGCGAGGGAGGCTCCCATGAGCGTCAGGAACGTGCGTCGGTCCGTTGTGAGCCCGTCCTCCGGCGTCTGCGGCGCGCGATCCTGTTTCTCCATTTCGCGGTCCTTCTTCATCGCGCCGTTCCTTTCAGCGGTGACATCCGGAGCAGTGCAGGGGGGGGGCCAGCGTGCGCTGGATCGTCGAGTCCTGGCCGGGACGGCCGCTCCAGCGCATGTTGGTGACCTCCTGAACGGGACGGAGGTGCGGCCCCGGGCGGCGGTGGCAGTCCAAGCACCAACCCATGGAGAGCGGCTCGGCCTGGGACACCACCTCCATGCGGTCGATACGGCCGTGGCAGGACTGACAGCCCACCCCGGCCGCGAGGTGGACCCGGTGGTTGAAGAACGCATAGTCGGGCAGCATGTGGACTCGCACCCACTGGATGGGTCGGCGCGTCGCGTAGCTGGCGCGGAGCTTGGCGGTGCGGGGGTCGTTTTTCAGGACGTGGCGGTGGCAAGTCATGCACGTCTCGGTGGGGGGGACGGCCGAGTAGCCCGAGCGCTCAACCGTGTTGTGACAGAATCGGCAGTCCAGGCCCAGCTTGCCCGCGTGCTGACGGTGGCTGAACTTCAGGGGCTGCCTGGGTTGGTAGCCGACGTCGGTGAATCTCGGTGAGAACCAGTAGGCCACCGCGCCGATGATCACGAGGCCCAACACCGGCAGGCCTCCGCCCACGGCGTGGGGGATGTAGTTCGTCCAGCGGGGAAAGATTTGCGCCACGAGCGACCTCGTTGATGAGCCTGGGGTCGGGTTAGGTTCCGCGCACGCGTTTCCGCAGTGCTTCGGCCGCCGGCGTCTTCTGCAGACGCAGCAGCGATTTCACGTAGTGCACCACCGCCCAGAGGTCGGTGGGTTTGAGCTTCTCGAACCAGGTCGGCATGGGCGTGCCCCCGATGCCGGCGGCCACGGCTCGATAGAGATCTTGCAGCGTGCTGCCGCCGTGGAGGCGCTGTCCCAGAAAGTCCGCCGGCTGGAGGCTGCCGTACTCCGTCGGAACGATGGCCGCGCGCCAGGCCCGGGAGCGGAGCTTCACCGGCTTCGGTGCGGCAGCTCCCAGCTCGGCGCGGATGTCGGCCAGGGACTTCTCGAGGGCGGATCGGTCCTGGTACGTCGGATGGCACTCCCAGCACTGGGCCAGGCCGTGGTAGACGAGGGCGCCGCGCGCTTGCGCCAGCGCCTCCGGTTTGTCCTTCCACGGATCGGGCACCACTACGATGGGCTGCCCCGGCTTCTCCGTACGCCAGCGCTTGCTGAAGGTCTTGAGGTACTGGACGATGTCGCTCTTTCGGTGGTGAGTGAGCGCGCCCCAGGCCGGCATGCGTGTGCCCTGGAGGCCGCCGTTCATGGAGCGCAGCAGATCCCGATCCACGGGGAGGCGCCGCCCCGGCACTGAAACGTACTTGAAGTAGCCCTTGGTGAAATCCCGGGGCGGGGGGAGCGTGCCCGGGGCGGCGGGCCCCTTGCCGTTGCCCTTCACGCCGTGGCAGACCTCGCAGAACTGGGTGTAGTATTTGTGGCCGCGGTTGAGGATCTTCGCCGAGACCTTTCGTCCGCCCAGGACCTGGGGGCCGCTGAACTTGGGCTTGTCACGGCATCCCGTCGCCTGGCCGGACAGCGTAAGCAGCGCCGGGAGGCACCACGCTCCGGGGCTCCACGAGCCGCTCCCGCGACCCGGGTAGATATGACGACTACCGCGTTGCATTGAGGACATGTTGAGATCGGTGGAAGATCTCGTCGATTCCCTTGTCGTCGCTGTGGTACAGGCCTCGGAGGCCGAGCTTGCGGTCCACCAGGGCGAACCGCCCCGTGTGCGCGATGTCGATCAAGCCGTTCAGCTTCTTTTTGTCCCCCATGTGGGTCTTGAACCCGTTCTCGAGCAGGGTCTGGATCTTGACGCGCGGCCCTGTCAGCCAGGTCCAGCGCCGGAAGTCCACGTCATTGGTTTCGGCGAAAGCCTTCAGCTTGGCTGGGGTGTCGGTTTCGGGATCCACGGTGATGGACACGAGTCGGATGTTCACACCGGCCTTCTTGTAACGCTCTGCCAGTTTCGACATCTGCGCGGTGAGCCGCGGGCAGATGGAGCGGCACGTGGTGAAGATGAAGTTCGCCACCCAGACCTGGCCCTGCAGCTCCTTGCTCCCGAAGGGCTTGCCGTGCTGATCGATCAGGTCGAACGCGGGGAGGGTGCCCAGCACGGGCGGGGGCTTGGGCACGTTCCGGGTGCGCCGCTTGCAGTAGGGGCGCGTGAGCGGAACGAGGACGATCCCGGCCAGGGCGGCCCAGAGCCACGGATTTCGACTCCAAGACCGTTTTTGCGCGACGGGTTCGGTCATGGATGCCCTCCCGAGGCTGTGGGCGGGGCTTTCGCCCGGCGCAGCTGGCGGCAGTGGAAGTCAATCATGCGAAAGGCCGCTGCGCAGGCCCGCTTGGTCTGCCGCGTCACGCTCCGCTTCCTGCAGTCCCGGTAGCCGAAGCGGGTCGACGCAGTGTACCGGGGGAGCGTCCGGCAGTACACCCGCCGGTCCCGGGCCTTCAGGCACGTCGCCATCACCCGTGAGGAGAAGTTGTCACAGAGCACCCGCGCGCCTCGGCACTCTTTTCGCCAGTAGATGACCGCGTCCACGCAGCCTTCCGCGCTCAGGGTTTTTCCACGTCGTTCCATGGTACGGAGCACGCCGGCGAGGTAGTGATCCGCGCGGAGATAGGAGCGAAAGGCAAACGCGGACATCAGCGCTGACAGCGCTAACAAACCGATGACGATTACGAGAGGCTGCTTGTGCAGCGTTGTGAGACTCACGGCTTTTGTTTTTCAGGTGTTAGACTTTGTCGCCAACAGGCATCCCGATTGTCTGTACTGAACTAGCGGAGATGTGTTACTTGTGTCAAGAGGATAGCTAACGGCATTGATTAGAGATTGCGCTATCCTACGGAGAGGGACATGGTCATCGTCATAGGCGCGATTATCGGATTTCTCATCGGTGGCATTGCCGGCGGCGCCCCGTTCGGTCCCATTGGCTCACTTTTCGGCTCCCTGGTCGGGGCCGTCCTCGGCGGTGGTCTCGGCCTGCTGCTCTACCCCTTTACCCGCAAATCCTCCAAGCCGCGGGACTCTGATTGATCCCGGTTTCCATATCCCTGTAGGGGTGGATCGGCTGCGGGCCCCTGCTGAGCGCGGGAAACGCCCAACCCAGCCGTAAATAGGACCTCTGCCCAGGCGCCGAGGGAAGTTTTCGGACCGATTTCGGCAGGATGCCCGTTCACGGCCCCGATTGCGCCGTGTCGCCTACCTGGTTGCCCGACATTCGAGCGGTCGTTCGTTCGACGCGGCGCGGCGTGGAGCGGTTTTTGGGGGCTTTCGTGCATGATTATCGGTGCGTGCGGCGCCTGCAACTTTCCCCTTGACGGTGCTTTGGGTGATGGTCTTTAACGGGGACGACACCACAGAAAGGAATGGCGAAAATGACATTCAGCAAGGTCTTCATCCCGTATGGCGCCTACTGGAGCACCCCGTTCTGCAAGTGGCAGGGCAGCTTCTCCAGCCAGCACCCCATCAAGTTCGCGGCGCAGATTGCCCAGCGCGCGCTGGAGGAGCGGGGAATTGCTGCCAAAGCCTTTGACAGCGCTTGCCTGGGATGGACCGTGCCGTCGCACCACTGCTTCTACGGTGGACCCTGGCTCACGGCCATGGTGGGCGCCGATGGGATCACAGGCCCCATCATCTCCCAGGCTTGCGCCACGGGTGTGAAGTGCATGGAATACGGCGGCGGCGAGGTGGAGCTGGGACGCAGCGAGACGTTCCTCGCCATCGCTGCAGACAAGTGCTCCAACGGCCCCCATCTCTACTACCCGAACCCTCTCGGCCCCGGCGGCCAGGGCGACAAAGAGGACTGGGTGATGGACAACTTCGGCTTCGATCCCAACGCCAAGAACGCCATGATCCAGACGGCGGAGAACGTGGCCAAGGAGGAGGGAATCACCAAGGAGGAGCAGGACGAGATCGCGCTGTTGCGATACGAGCAGTACCAGAACGCCCTGGCGAACGACCGGGCCTTCCAGAAGAAGTACATGGTCACGCCCATCGAGGTCAAAGACGCCCGGGGCCGGAAGACGCTGGCGACCGTGGAGACCGACGAGGGGGTCGTGCCGTCCACGGCCGACGGCCTCGCCAAGCTGCGCCCGGTGCTCAAGGACGGCACGGTGACCTTCGGGTCCCAGACCTTCCCCGCGGACGGCAACGCCGGCCTGGTGCTCGCCACCAAGGAGCGGGCGGCGGAGCTCTCCAAGGACAAGAGCATCGAGATCCAGCTCATTGCCACGGCGCAGGGCCGCGTGAAGAAAGGCTTCATGCCGGCGGCCAACGAGCCGGCGGTGCGCAAGGTCCTGGAGCTCGCCTCCATCGGCGTGAGCGACATCAAGGCCATCACCACCCACACGCCCTTTGCGGTCAACGACGTCTTTCTCGCCCGCAAGCTCGAGATCAAGCCGGACTTCGCGAATCGCTACGGCTGCTCTCTGGTGTGGGGACACCCCCAGGGGCCCACGGGCATGCGCTCCGTCATCGAGCTCATCGAGGAGCTCGCCGAGCTAGGTGGTGGATACGGTCTGTTCACGGGTTGCGCTGCCGGGGATACGGCGGCCGCCCTGGTGCTCAAGGTTACCGTAGCCTGAGTCGGGAGCTTTCATGACGGAACAAGGACCCCTGGTGGAGCTCGAGGTGCGCGACGACGTCGCGTACATCACCCTGAACAGCCCGCCGCTGAACATCCTGACGGCGGCGATGATGGGCGGGATCTGTGACGCCGCGGAGAAGGTCGCCGCCAACGACCGGGTCAAGGCGGTGGCATTCCGAGCCAATGGAAAGGCCTTCAGCGCCGGGGCCGACGTGGAGGAGCACAGGCCGGAGCAGGCGCCCGACATGATCGCCGCCTTCAGCCGAATGTTCACGCTCCTCGGTGGGCTCGAGGTGCCCATCGTCATGGCCGTGGACGGCGTGGCCCTCGGCGGCGGCTTCGAGCTGACCATGATGGCGGATGTGCTGCTGGCCACCGAGCGCGCCAAGTTCGGTCAGCCCGAGATTTGCATCGGCTTCTTCGCGCCCCTGGGCGTGGCGTATCTGCCGCAGCTCGTGGGGCCGCAGCGGGCCATGGAGATCACCTGCGGCGGACGGGCCTACAGCGCCGAGGAGATGCGGGACTTCGGTTTCGTTTCCTACGTCGTGCCTTCGGCGGAGCTCGACGAGCGGCTCGAGAAGACCCTCAAGGGCTTCCGGGCGGCCAGCCCGCTGGTGATGCGGCTGAACGTTCGTACCCTCAAGCAGGTGCTGGGAAAGCCCATGGAGGAGGCGCGCAAGGCGGCGGAGAAGGTTTTCCTCGAACAGCTGATGAAGACCGAGGACGTGCAGGAGGGCATCGCCTCTTTCTATGAGAAACGCAAACCCGACTGGAAGAACAGGTAAGGAGCTCTGATGCGGATCGTGATCGTCGGAGCCGGGGCGTTGGGCGGGCTGGTGGGCGCGCATCTCGCCGAGTCCGGTGAAGATGTCACGCTGGTGGAGATCAACCAGGCCCGGGTCAAGCTGCTCAACGAGACGGGCCTGTTCATCTCGGCGGGATCCAAGGGGGAGCGGTGCATCCGGATCAAGGTCGTGCCGTCGGTGGAGGGGATGGAACCGGCGGATCTGGTGTTCGTCTCGGTGAAGAGCTATCAGACCGAGGCGGCGGTGCGCGGCGTGGAGTCGATCATCGGACCCGACACCCGCGTGCTCTCCATGCAGAACGGCATCGGCAACGCCGAGAAGATGGCGGAGATCCTCGGCCCCGAGCGGGTGCTCACCGGCATCACCTACCACTCCATCCAGCACACCGGGCCGAATCGCCTGCGGTATCGGGGGGGCATCAAGCCGATCCAGATCTCCGCCTTCACGGGCAAGATCACCCCCGAGGTGGAGGCCGTGGGCGAGGTGTTCCGCGTGGCCGGCCTGAACACGAACGTCGTGGAGAACGTGGACCACGCGATCTGGCAGAAGCTGCTGCACAACGCGGTGGTCAACCCGGTCTCTGCGCTCACGGGGCTGACGTGCCGGGAGCTGCTGGACGATGACGAGTGTCAGCAGTTCATGCGCGCCCTTTGCACGGAGATCGTCGCGGTCATGCGGGCGCGGGGCGTTCCCATCGTCGACGAGGAGGACCCCTACCGGCCGGTGGTCGGCTCCCAGAAGGCGCTCGGCAAGAACCGGCCCTCTATGTGGCAGGACCTGTCTCGGGGCTTGCCCACCGAGATCGACGCGCTCAACGGCGCCATCGTCAGGGAGGCGGAGCGGCTCGGTCTCGAGGCGCCGCTGAACTACGGCATCGAGCGCTTCATGAAGTCGCGCGAGAACCAGGTGCTGCGGCGGAAACAGCGGATGTCGGAGCGGGTGGAGGAGGTCAAAAAAAGCCAGCTGAGGCTCCTGACCCGCGCCACCCCCAAGGAGGAGCTCGGCGGCATGGCCGACGGCCGCGTGACGCTCGAGTGTGCGCCGAAGCTCAAGGAGCTGATGTCCCAGCACTACCGTGACCTCGAGGCCGCCGCCAGGGACAAGGATCGGCGGGTCGTGTGGTCCTCGGGGCTCGGCCCGGTGGAGATCGCCCGGGCGCTCGGGCTCACGCCGTATTTTCCGGAGAACCACGTCGCGCTCATCGGCGCCAGCCGTCGGGCAGAGCCCTACATCCGCCGCGCCCTGGCGGAGGGTTTTTCACCCTTCGCCGCCACGGCCATGACCGCGGACATCGGCGCCACCCTCTCCGGCGAGAGTCCCCTCGTCTCGATGTACGGCATCCAGGGACCGCCGCCGCCGGAGGCGCTGATCTACAACACGGCGTACTCCGAGACGCTTCGGCCGTGGTTCGAATTCTACAGCAAGCACTATGGGGTGCCGGTGATGGGGTTTCACCCGCCCACGGTGTTCGGCGAGATGGACCAGCTCGACGTGGACATCGCGGTGCGGCAGCTCCATCGGCTCAGCACGCAGCTGGAGGAGCACTTCGAGGCGAAGCTGGACATCGACCGCCTCGCCGAGGTGGTCGGCCTGTCGGCCGAGGCGGCGACCCTGTGGTCGGAGATCATCAACCTGGCGTGCAGTGTGCCGACGCCGCTGACCTACTTCGACATGCTCGTGCACCTGGCGCCCATGGTGCTGATGCGCGGCACCCCGGCCGCGGTGGAGTACTACCAGATCCTCCTGGCGGAGCTGGAGCAGCGGGTGACCACCGGCACGGCGGCCGTTCCGGGCGAGCGTTTCCGGTTCTATTGGGAGGGGCCGCCCATCTGGTGCGCGCTGCGGCCGCTCTCGACGATCTTCCTGGAGCACCAGGTGGCCGTCGTGACCTCGGGGTACAGCCGGATCTTCGCGCTGGTCGGACTCGACGCGGACAACCCCATCGAGTCCATGGCACGCAGCTACGCGGGGATCTTCCCGAACCGATCCAGCGGGTACAAGGCTGACGTGCTGCGGTCGGAGTTCGAGAAGTTCGGCGTGGACGGCGTCATCTACCACGACGCCCGGACGAGCGTGAAGCAGAGCAGCGTCCGGGAGGGGCTGCAGCACACCCTGCAGAAGGTGACGGGCCTGCCTTCGCTGGTGCTGGAGGCCGACAGCTACGACCTGCGGCTCTTCTCCCAGGACCAGATCGAGCGCCAGCTCGTGGAGTTCATTGAAGTGACGGAGCGCCGGAACGGACGGCTCGACAGTGCGGAGGGGATTCCGGCCGCGCGGGAAACGAGCTGAGCGCGGCGGACCGACGGTCGGGCGCTCAGCATGAAACTGTGAACATGGCGAATGCAGCCGAAATGATCGTGGCAGGGATCGACGTCGGCACCGAGTGTGTCAAGGCGATCCTCCTGGACGGCGACCGCAAGATCCTCGGCCGCACGGTCCTGCCTGCCGCGGGGTACTTCCAGGCGCGGATTCGGGAGGCGCTGCACGGCGCGGTGGACGAGGCGGGCGCGAGCGCGGCCGACGTGAGCCGCCTCTGCGTCACCGGATACGGGGCGCGGTGCGCCGACCTGGCGATCGACCTGTACGCCAGCGAGTCCACGTGCCACGCGCGGGGGGCCCGCCACCAGTTTGATCCTCCCATGACCGTGATCGATCTCGGAGGACGCGATCCCAAGGTGATCCGCGTGAACCGGGAGGGCCGGCGTATGGAAACCCGTTCCCTGCGCAAGTGCGCGGTGGGCATCGGCTCGTTCCTGGCCGTCGCGGCCCAGCGTCTGGAAGTGCATCCCACGCGGATGATGGAGCTCGCCGCGACCGCTGACCGGCCGGCGCAGGTCAACAGTTACTGTTCGGTCTTCGGCGAGGACCAGATCCTGGAGCACCTGCGCATGGGGACCCCCCGGGAGGAGATCGCGCTGGGCTGCCTCCACTCCGTGGCGGATCGAGTGCTCGAGATCGGTCAGCTCGTCGAGCCCGTGGTGGTGGCCGGGGGCATCGCCGAGCTCTATCCGGGAGTGCTGGCAGTGCTGGAGGCCAAGTCCGGGATCGCGCTCCGGACCGTTTCCCAGCCGATCATGTGCGGCGCCCTCGGGGCGGCGCTGCTGGTGCTGGACGCGATGTAGGAAGGCAAACGGGGTCGCCCTGTACCGGCGGCGCCCTGAACCCGAAGAGGGAGAGATCATGAGCGAGCACGAACGCACGATTACCGGTTGGGTGATGACCGAGGTGGGCAAGCCCGTCGAGAAGCGGGAGCTGACGATTGCCGGTCCCGGGGCCGGAGAGGTCCTGGTTGAAGTGGCAGGTTGCGGCGTATGTCACACCGACATCTCGTTTCTCTTTCAGGGAGTGCCGGTGCGGCACGAGCTGCCCCTCGTGCTCGGGCACGAGATCAGCGGCCATGTGCGTGAGGTGGGGGAGGGCGTCGACGCTGGGCTAGTGGGCAAGCCGGTGCTGATTCCGGCAGTGCTGCCCTGCGGTGATTGCGAGCTCTGCAAGACTGGGAATCGCACGATCTGCCGGGGCCAGATCATGCCGGGCAACGATCGGCACGGTGGGTTCGCCTCCCACGTGGTCGTGCCGGCCCGCTATGTCTGCCCGGTGCCCGACAAGGTGCTGGCCGAGCACGAGCTCTGGGAGCTCGCGTGTGTGGCCGACGCGGTCACCACGCCGTTCATGTCCATCAAGCGGTCCGGCCTGGCCGAGGGCGACCTGGCGCTGATCATCGGCGTGGGCGGCGTTGGCATCCACTGTGTACAGGTCGCCGCTGCCACCGGCGCCAAGGTGATCGCCATGGACCTCGACGACGCCAAGCTGGAGGTTGCCAAGGCGGCCGGCGCGGGAGTGGTGATCAATGTGAAGGAGCTGAGCTTCAAGGACCTGCGGGGCCAGGTGAACGACGCAGCCAAAGCCCTGGGCGCGCCCCGGTTCTGTTGGAAGATATTCGAAACCTCAGGCACGAAGCCGGGGCAGGAGACGGCCTTCGGGCTGCTCGGCCACGGCGGCTATCTGGGAATCGTGGGCTTCACCATGGCCAAGCTGGAGGTGCGACTGTCCAACCTCATGGCCTTCGACGCCACGGTCCGAGGCAACTGGGGCTGCGATCCCGAGCTCTACCCCGAAGCCCTCGATTGGGTGGCAGACGGGCGTATCAAGCTCAAGCCCTACGTAGAGAGCCACCCTCTCGAGGACATCAACCGGATCCTCGAGGATGCCCACCACGGCAAGCTCCAGAAGCGCGCCGTTCTCATTCCCTGACCGCTCCTCTACCCGCTCTCTATCAGCATTGTCTCCGGATCGAAGAACAGCTCGACGCAGCGGGGCGGCGCTTCACGCACGGCGTGGATGGAGGGAAATCCCTTCCGACGTTTGTCGATCATCCAGTAGTAGGCCATCACGGCCTGACTCACCGGAGCGCTGATGTCGGTGGTTCCGAGGAAGAGCATGTCCTGGATCTCGCGGATGAGCTTCAGCTCCGTGACCGACATTCCGATACGCATCTCGGTGGCGATGTCGGCTTCGTCCAGCTCGGTTGCGTCCACGCTTTTGAGATCCGGCGTGACCGAAACCGCGCTGGTGGACGAGAAGTCGGCCGGGGCGGCAAAGATCCGGTAGCCCTCCAGGAGCAGCCGGAGGGTCTCGACATGTTTGTCGAGCGCGGCCAAGAACACGTCTTTGAGCGTCTTTGCGTCGGTGAGCTGACGGATCTCGAGCGCCATCTTGTGGATCACGGTCGGCAGCTTGACCGAGACGTCGATGCCGTCGCGCCTCACCACCCCGGGGTCGAAGGCGATGGTGATTACTCGTTCATATCTCTCAGTCATGGGTCATCCGTGGAGGCTGCAGAAGACATCCCATAATCCCAGGGAATGATAACACGATGTCGATTCAGTGGCACATTTCGGCTGCCGAGGGGAGGCCGAGGCCTGCTGTGGCCTTGTTTTCGGACCAAAGATGTCTACATTCTCCTCGGCGACGCTCCTTGAGCGCGCTGTCTGAGGCTCCAAAGAGAAAGGCGGACAGCACATGAGGCTCGCATCTTCCTCTGCAATTCAAACGACTTCCACTCGCGCGGGCGCTGTTGGTCCGTCGGCGGCGGGCCAGGGCGACATCGCCCCGCTCGTCAGTGCCATGCTCCAGTCCCTTGGGGAGGACCCGCACCGGGAGGGACTGGTCAAGACGCCCGACCGTGTGGAGAAAGCCATGCGGTTTCTGACCTCCGGCTACGACACCGAGCTGGACGAGCTCGTCAACGGCGCCGTGTTCGCGTCGGACTACCGCGACATCGTCATGGTCAGGGACATCGACATCTTCAGCCTCTGCGAGCACCACCTGCTGCCGTTTTTCGGCAAGGCGCATGTGGCCTACCTACCCAACGGCAGGGTCATTGGGCTCTCCAAGCTTCCGCGCATCGTGGAGATGTTCTCGCGCCGCCTGCAGCTCCAGGAAAACCTCACGCAGCAGATCGCCGACGCGGTGAATGGGCTGCTCGCTCCCCGGGGTGTGGCCGTCACGATGGAGTGCGCGCACATGTGCGTGGCCATGCGGGGCGTGCAGAAGGTCGGCTCCACCACGGTGACCCGCGCGCTCCTCGGCGCCTTCCGCGACGACCCGAAGCTCCGTCGGGAGCTGAGCCTCGTTGAGGGCAGGCCAAACGGTCAGCGCGTCTGGGAGGGCTGACGCCCCGCGCGCCTCAGTCCCTGGGTGTGAACTTCACCATGAAGGGTCCGTAGAACACCTCGGCCTGGATGTTGAGCTTGCCGAGGTGCCAGCGGGACACCTCGGCGCGGAGGCAGCTCGTGACGCTGCCGCCCAGGTCGGAGCGTAGCCTCACGCCCCGGACCCGGCCGTTGGGCTGGATCACGAAGCTGATCCGGGCCGAACCCTTCAGGGTGCGGTTCTGGAGCACAGCGCGCTGATAGCAGTACTTCAGCCCGTAGACCCGGGCCTTCACCTTGGCGCTGATACCGGCGCCCGCCTTGGGGATTGGATTCACGGGCTTCTCGAAGGTCGGTGGTTTGACGGGGATCTGCGTCGGGTGCATCGGCGCCAGCACGGGCGGGACACCGTCGGGATCGGTTCGCGTGGTGGTCACCGTGGGGCGTCCGCCGATGAACGCCCGTCGTTTGCGCCGGTGGCTGCCCGGGCCGTCGGTGTCGCCCGGCCCGATGGAGTGCGTGCTGCTCGCGGCGTCGTCCAGATCACCCGGATTCGCGTGTCGCAGCCGGTCCAGCCCGTACAGGGAGTTCTTGCAGCCCTTGGGATCCTTACACTCACCCGCGATGGCGATCGACGCCATTTTGTCATCTCGACCGCTTCCGACAATTTCCTGGGTGAGCTCACCGAGCAGCGCCCGATACTCCGCGGTGCCCTTCCTGACCTTCTGAAGGGGTTTCGCCGGCCCGGTCCGGGTGGTCCGGTGAGGGTGATCCTGCGTGAGCGGCTCGGTGGGCGCCGCCACGGGCTCGCCGTTGATCTTGGAGTTGTTACGTTTGGTGCTGACGGAAGCCGGTTTGGGCGCGGGAGCCTTGTGCATCGCCTTGAGGTTGTCCGACAGCAGGGTTCGGATGCGCGAGGAACGGAGCGCGTTCGCGGGCCTCGGTACGAGCTGCACCGTGATCAGGAACGCGGCGGCGAGGGCCACCGCCCCGGAGATTACCATGGAGAACCCGGTGTCCAACCGATGGGTGATGCCGCCCTGCAGGCTTTGCGGCAGGCGCGGCTGCGGGGTTTTCGGTGGGATCCGGATCCGCTGGAAGAGCACGGAGACATCGCCGATGTTCAGCTTGCCCCGGGCGTTTCCCCGCAGCGCGAGCTCACGCCAGGCCCCGGCCTGCCGGGTCAGGCCGGCCTCGACTGCCTGGGTCAGGGTGATCACGCGTCCGTCGACGCTGATCCTGCCGTCCATGCCCGGCGGAAAGCGTAGGACGTGTTTTCCACCCTCGATCCGGAAGGCCTGGTACGCGCGGGGCATCTGCGGCGCCGAAACGGTGAAATGATTCCGCGGAGACTGACCAATGGAGACGCTCTTGCCGTGCCGGATATGCCGTTCCTCGATGATTCTCCCCCCCTGGACGATGCCGACGCGGAGACACCTCCGGGTGGACTTGGACGCTTTGGCTCTGTTCGCCATGATTTCTACCCCATATTCGAAGTTGTCCAGGGCGCGCCGTGATGCCTGTCCCGTGCACCGGGGCGCGCTGCCGAGGAGGCCCGGTCAGTTAGTGTTCCGAGCCGGCTTGGGGTTCCCAGAAAAGTTCTAGCCTGGACTGCCGAGCCTCGCCAGGGCACCGGCCGTCGATTCGAACCGGCCCTGGATCCGGACCGTGTCGCCGGCGTGCCCCAGCGGGAGCAGGGTGCCGTCGGGGGCGTGGAGGGTGTCCAAGGTGACCGACTCCGAGCGCATGCCGCGATCTCTGAGCTCGACCGTGGTGCCCGGGTGGAGCGGGTTTCGCAGGGCCAGATCGACGTGGTCGTCGCTGCGGGCTGTGATGCGCCCCAGGAATCCGTAGCGGCCGTCGGGGTAGGAGCCCTGCGGGTTGTAGGCCTCGATTCCGGGCTCGCCGCCCGTGAGGAAATGGGTGGAGAAGCCGCGCCCGCCGGGGCGCGCCAGCTCGGCGAGGTAGTCGGGTAGGCGCTGCTGGAACCCCTCGTGATCGCCCGTCGCAAGCTGGGCCACGGCCTGGCGATAGACATCCACGGTGATGCCCACGTAGTGCTCCGAGCGCGTGCGCCCTTCGATCTTGAGGGCCCGCACTCCCGTGGCGAGCAGCCGGTCGAGCACCGGCAGGGCGCACAGGTCCTTGGCGTCGAAGAAGTAGGTGCCCCGCTCGTCCTGCTCCACCGGGTTGGCTTCCCCGGGGCGGCGCTGGTCCGCGATGGCCCGGTACTGCCAGCGGCACCCCTGGGCGCAGGCGCCAAGTCGCGGGTCGCGATCCGCCCAGTAGAGCGACAGCAGGCACCGGCCCGAGTAGGCGATGCAGACCGCGCCGTGCACGAACGCCTCGAGCTCACCGTCCACCTGCGTTGCGAGCCTGCCGAGCTGCTCGAGGGAGAGCTCCCGGGCGACGATGATCCGGCGGCATCCCTGCCCGAACCAGAAGCGGGCGGCGCGGGCGTTGGTCACGCTGGCCTGGGTGGAGAGGTGGAGCGACACTCCGGGAGCGACCCGTCTGGCCAGGTCGAGCACGCCCGGATCCGCCACGATGAGGCCGTCCGGCGCCAGCGCGGCCAGCTTGCCCAGGGCCTGTTCCAGCTCGTCAAAATCGCGGTCGAAGGGCTGGATGTTCACCGCGACGTACACCCGCCGTCCCAGCCCGTGGGCGTACGCGAGCGCCCATTCCAGCTCGTCGAGGTCGAAGTTCCCGGCGAGGCTCCGCAGGGAGAACCGTCGGAGGCCGAGATACACGGCGTCCGCGCCGAAGTGGAGCGCGGTCCGGAGCTTGTCCGGCGTCCCTGCCGGCGCCAGGATTTCCGGGCGGGTGACGGGCATCAGCGCGTGATGCGCCGGATCAACCGGATGAACTGCTTGGCGCGTCGCCGCGTCAGCGGCCCGGAGCTTTTCCAGATGAGGCGGCGCTTTTCATTGAAGACCAGGATGTTGGAGCGGCCGTTGCGGAGGCCGTAGAGACGCTGCATCGCGCCGTCGCGATCGCAGAGCACGGTCACGTCGTCTTTCTTTGCGGCGATCTTGATGAAGATGTCGATGATAGCGTTGGGGATCGCGGTTTCCATGAAGTTGGCGATGCCGATGGAGTCGTAGTTCTTCTTGGTGATGATCCCGGCCTTGCGAAGCCTGCGGAGCCGGTCCTTCAACCACTTGTTCTGGGACACCGAGGACTTTCCCTCGTACCAGATCTCGAAGATCCGTTTCTTGAAAGACCCGAGGGTATGGACCTTGCCGTAGGGATCCTTGAGACTGAACTCTCTTGCTTTCTCTCCAACCTCGAGGCCCTGGGCCGAGGACGGAACGAGGAGGAGGAGGAGCGCTGCTGAGGTACGCGTTACGAGCATTGCAACTCGTTCAAAGATAGCACGTAACCGTTCACGTGGGAGACGGCACTGCGCCCCCCGCGCCGCGCGGGCTTCCCCTTGAGGGGACGGGAGAGGTGTCTTCCACCGCGGAGCGGCGAAGCTGTCGGGCTGGTTTCGGCGCGGTGCGAAGGCAGGCACCTGCCGGAGATCGATCCGCCGCTTCGCGGCTCAGCTCTCCCCCTCCGGGGGAACCTCGCTGCGCTCGGGAGGCGCTGCAAATAGCCCCCCCGTGAACACATACGACAGCACTTCTTGCCCAGTGGCTGCACCGAGAACCTGAACCCGTTTGATACCGTCATTTTTTGGATATTCAGGGTTTCATCTCGGAAAAATTTAATCATAGTGTAATCCCAATTGGGCTGGAAACGACCGGCCCACAGGAGGGGCCCGTGGACAGCCCGATGATCTTTATCAAAGAAATCGAGATGTTAATCCTGCAGCAGGTGGACCACGTGATCCATGGCGCGCTGGCGCAGCCGGCCAACCGGGTAGGGGACTGGGACGATTTGCTCGATCAGTACAACCTTGCCCGCCCGCGTATTCTCGACCGAACAGCCAAGGCCTTGGAGCTGGGTCTGGCCAAGGGGCTGCTACCCCAAGAGATGTGTCAGGCCCTCGCCGGTATCTCTGATCTCGCAACCCCGGCCGTGAATCACGTGAAGAAGCAGTTTGCCAAGGAAATTGAGAGTGATCCGGCGGTGGCGAAGCGGGTGGCGTTGATTCAGGACTACCTCGTAAAACTGGGGCGGCTCCGGCTCAGCAAGGTCGAGGCCGCAGGCGACCTGATGCGTGATCCCATCTGGGAAGAGGATACCAAACCGGAATTCTTCCGCCCCTCTCTCGCCAAGCAGTGATCTTCTAATCCCTTTTCAGAGTCGAGGCGCGCTGAACCAGCTTGAGGAACTCGGCGCGGTAGCCGCGGGGGTCGCGAGCCGAGGAGCGGCTCAGGTGGGCCCACTTGAGAACGTCGGCGTAGGTGGACGTGCCCTTCCACTTCGAGCCGCGCAGGAGCATGCCGAAGGCGGCGACCGAAGCGGCGAACTGGAAGTCGGCGGAGGCCTTGGCGAAGCGCTGGCCGGGGTCGCGAACGGGGAAGGTCACCAGCGTCGATTTCCCGCCCTTCGGGGGCTTGTACCGCAGCTTGAGGAACATCAGCTCGCCGTTTTTTGCCACCGCCGTGGTTTTGCCGGCGCTCTGGTAGCGAAGCTTGTCCACCGTGCCCGCCGGCGCTCTCTGACCCTTGGGCACGACCTCGTAGATGGCAGTGACCGTGTGTCCGGCGCCGATGTCGCCGGCGTCCTTTTTGTCGTTGTTGAAGTCCTCCTTGCGGAGCATGCGATTCTCGTAGCCGATGAGCCGGTACGCCTGTACCTGGGCCGGGTTCCACTCCACCTGGATCTTCACGTCCTTGGCGATGGTGATGAGGGTGCCGGTCAGCTGCTCCACGAGCACCTTGCGGGCCTCTGCGATGGTGTCGATGTACGAGTAGTTGCCGTCGCCGCGGTTGGAGATTTTCTCCAGCATGGCGTCTTTGTAGTTGCCCATCCCGAAGCCGAGCACTGACAGATAGACGCCGCTCTTGGCCTTGCGAGCGATGAGTCGCAGCAGCTCGCCACGGCTGGTGGTCCCGACGTTGAAGTCCCCGTCCGTGGCCAGGATCACCCGGTTCGAGCCCCCCTTGATGAACTGCGAAACCGCCATCTGGTATGCCAGCTTGATGCCCTGGCCGCCGTTGGTGGAGCCGCCCGCCTGAAGGCGACCCAGCGCCGCGAGAATCTTCTGTCTGTGGTTGCCGGGCGTGGGGGGGAGCACCAGGCCGGCGGCGCCGGCGTAGACCACGATGGTGACGCGGTCCCGCTCGGTGAGCTTGTCCACCAGCAGGGCCAGGGCCCGCTTGAGCAGCGGCAGCTTGTTTTCGTAGGACATGGAGCCGGACACGTCCAGCAGGAACACGAGGTTACACGGGGGACGCTTGGACCACTGCACCTCCTTGCCCTTGAGTCCGATTCGCACCAGGCGGTGGGACCGGTTCCAGGGCGCGGACGCGGTCTCCACGTTCACGGCGAAGGGGGTCTTGCCCGTGGGCGCCTTGTACTCGTAGGGGAAGTAGTTGATCAGCTCCTCGATCCGCACGGCGCCCCGGGGCGGCAGCATCCCGCGGCTGAGGAATCGGCGCACGTTGGCGTAGGAGGCCGTGTCCACGTCGATGGAGAACGTGGACAGCGGGTTGCTCTCGGCCGTGAGGAAGGGGTTCTCCACGATCCGGTCGTAGGCCTCGGTGTTGTGCCCGGGCTGCACGCGCTGCTCCATCGCCAGCAAGGGCTGTTGCGCTCCGCTGGGCGACGCCGGAGCGGCCCGTTTGGCGCTGTAGGCGCGGATGGAGGCAGGCTGGGCAAGGGCATAGTGCCGGCTGTACCGTCCTGGCCGTCGGGCGCTGGAGTTGAAACACGCCGCAAGCAGCAGCGCGCCGCTCAACACGATAGCCGCCGGAATCAAATCTCTTTTTTTCATGGGACACCTCTGATGATTGTCTCGTTGCGGTTCCGGTAAGTGAAACGCCTGAGCACCGAGGCGCTTACAGTCGGCAGCAGGGGGGTGGGCGGTGGCGGCGCTACCTGTGCACGAAGGGGGCCTTGGAGCGGGGGCCCTTTTCGAGGAAATTTTTCACGCCGATGGTCATGTCCTCGGTCTTGCAGCACTCACCGAACATGTTCGATTCGTGCTTCAGCCCCGCAGAGAGCTCCATGGCGCAGCCCTCGAGGATGGCGCGACAGAGGATGGCGTCGATGGCCTTGGACAGGTGGCCGAGCTCGAGGTCTGGCAGCGCGTCCGGTACACTGACCGGAGACGGGTCCAGTCGCTTGACCTCGACTTCACCGACGGCGACCTGGCGGGCCAGCTCGACGGCGCGGTCGAGGAGCTTGGTGGGCTCTACCTCCTCGAGCATCAGGCCGTACTGGACGGCTTGGGCTCCGGAGATGGGGCGTCCGGTGCGGAGCAGCTCGGCGGCCTTCTTGATGCCGATGAGCCGCGGGAGCCGCTGGGTGCCGCCGGCGCCGGGGATGATGCCCAGGTTGACCTCGGGCTGTCCCACGGCCACCTTGAGGCCCGCGCGGCAGATGCGCGCGGTGCAGCACATGCCCACCTCGTTGCCGCCGCCGAAGGCGAGGCCGTTGTAGGCGCAGATCACGGGCTTTTCGAGGCTCTCGATGAAGTCGCCCACGGACTGGGACGCCTGGGAGTCACGGATGCCCGCCTCCGGAGTGTCCATGTTGGCGATGAAGGTGACGTCCGCGCCGGAAACGAAGGCCTTGGTGCCGAAGCCGGTCAGCACGGCGGCCTTGATCTTCGCGTCGTCGCGGATGGCTTCGAAGTGGCGCCGGAGCTGGGCAAAGACGTCGCTGTTGAGCGCGTTGAGCACCTTGGGGCGCCGGATGGTCACCACTGCCACGTCGTCCACGTCACGGCGGGTCACGAAGTCGATCTGCCAGGGCTCGCCCGCGGCAGCCTGTCGTTTGATGCATTCGGGCACCGGGAAGTCCGGGTGCGTCGCGGCGTAGGCCTCCACGAGGGCGAGGGATTTGTCGAGCCCGACCTTGTTCATGTGTCGGAAGGCCGGGATGAGGTCCAGGGCCAGCTCGAGCTCCATCTCCAGGTCGGCCACGTTGGTGATGCCGCTGTCGATGATCTGGCCGGACAGGCCGAAGAAGGCGCCCCGCATGGCGTCGGCAATCTTCTGCTCCTGCTCGGCGGGCAGATCCACGGTCTCGCCGCGCGCGGGGGTGTCCCATTTTTCGCCGGTTTTCATGGCGTCGGCGAGGATCTTCGGCGACTTGAACCACTTGTTGAGGCGGTCGTGGGACATGTCGAGGCCGTGGAAGGTGATGGGGTTGCCCCCTGTGAGGTTCATGGCCGTGAAGGGGCCCACGGTGAGCCCGAGGGCGCGAGCCGCGGCAGCGTCGACCTCCTTGGTGGTGCCCATTCCCTCTTCCACGCAGAGCGCGGCCGCCTGGAAGATGCCCTCGAAGATGGGGTCCACGGCGTAGCCGTAGCGGCTGCCCACCTTGATGGGCACCTTGCCGATGGACTCGTACAGGCCAAGCAGGTCGTCGATGACGGCGCCGTCGGACTCAGCCCCGGGAATGATCTCCAGCGCGACGTTTCTCTCGGCCGGGAAGAAGTAGTGGATCACGAGCGTCTTACTCTTGTCCGCGAGCGGCGCGAAGATGACCTCCGGCTCGAGGTGCGACGAGTTGGACGCCAGCAGCGCGTCGGGGCAGAGCTTGCGGATCTGCGTGAAGATGCGGCCCTTGAGGTCCTGGTCCTCGGTGGCGGCCTCCACCACGAAGGACGTGCCCTGTAGCGCGTCGTAGTCGCTGGTGAAGGTGACGTTCTTCTTCATGGCCTCGGCCATCTCCGGGCTGAACGCCCCGCTCTTCACTCCGCGATCGATCTTCTTGTACAGCTTGGTCTGTCCGGCCTCGAGGGCCGTGTCCGCGACGTCCACGACCACCACCGGAACGCCGTGCTGGTGGAAGACCTTGGTGAAGTGCAGCGCGATGTCCGGCCCGATCTGCCCGGACCCGATGACGCCGATTTTCTCGAAATTCAGCCCCTTGAACGTATACGCCATGATTTGCCTCCGGTGGTGAGACCGAGATCTATCGCGCCAAACAGGGAGGGTCAAGCAAATGCCGTGATGGGGTCTGACCCCATCACGGCATTTTGTCGAAGTGCACGTCCAGCTGCGGGAAGGGGATGCCGATGCCGGCCTCGTCGAGGGCCAGCTTGGCGGCCCGGATGGCGGACTGGTGCACGGTCCAGTAGTCTGCCGTGTTGCTCCAGACCCTGACCTGCCAGTCCACCGACGATGCGCCCAGCTTCTCCAGGAAAATCTGCGGGGCCGGATCCTCGAGGATGTTGGGGATGTCCTTCACACAGCCTTCGAGGGCCGCTCGGGTCTTGTCCACGTCAGCGCTGTATTCAGCGCCGATGGAGATGTCCACACGACGCGTGGGGTGGAACGTGAGGTTCTCGATGGTGGAGCCGAAGATGGCCTTGGACGGCACGATGATGCAGCGGTTGTCCGGAGTCCGGAGCAGGGTGGAGAACAGCTCGATCTTCTCCACGAACCCGAGCTCACCGGCCACCTTGACCAGGTCGCCGACCTTGAAGGGCCGGAACACCAGCAGCATCACCCCGCCGGCGAAGTTGCTCAGCGTGCCCTGGAAGGCGAGGCCGATGGCGAGGCCGGCGGCGGCGATGACCGCGGCGAAGCTGGCGGTCTGGATCCCGAAGACACCGAGGCAGCCCAGCACGGCGCCGATGATGTTGCCGTACCGCGCCATGGACGCGAAGAAGGTCGTGAGCGTCGCGTCGAAGTTGCGCTTGGAGAGCGATCTCTCGATGCTGTTGTGCACGCGCCGGGCGATCCAGAAGGAGATGATGAGCGCGATGAGCACGCCGATGATCCGGACCCCCCAGGTGGTGCCGAGCTCGGCGAGTGACTGGAGTAGCTTGTCGAAATCCATGGTTGTTCTCCTTACCCGTTAGAGGATGTCAGCTTTCAGGCTGAGCACGAGATTGTTGATGACCTGCCACTGCTCCACGAGCAGGGGAACCCGCTTCGCCCCGAAGACGTAGTCGAGGGACGCCCACTTCGCCAGCTTGAGGCTGAGCTTGAAGGACAGCTCGATGTTGAGCAGGTCGAAGCCGCTGAGCTCGGTGTCGATGCTGGTCACGAAGGGGTACATCAACTCCGCACGGAAGGCATAGACGAGCTGCTTGGCGAGCTTGCCGCTCAGCTCCACCTCGATCTGCAGTCCGAGCTGCTGGTAGTCCTGGAGCTCCTTGAGCTCGAGCTGCGGCGTGGATTTGTCATCGTCGATGGTGAACCCAGCGGCCCACATCTCCAGGCCCGCCAGGCTGACCTTGACGTCCATCAGGGCCCGGTCGGACTCATAGGGCCGCACGGCCAGGCCGACGAGCTGCTTGAGCATGAGGGGAGAGCCCGAGTCGGTCAGCCGATAGCGCTTGTTCTTCTCCGCCACGTCCGTGGCCTGGGTCCCGTCCAGCCGGTTGAGCACCAGGTCGGTGTCTTTGGCGCCCACCAGGTCGCCGCGGGCGAGGGGCGTGACGAGCTGCAGCGCAGTGAAGATGCCGAGGCTCTTGGGTCGCTTGAAGGTGTACGCGTATTCGGTGCGCAGGGTCAGCTCGTCGGCCGACTTGATCATGGGCTTGATGGTGGGCGTCTTGGACCAGCTGTGCACCACGCCCAGGGTCGTCGTCCAGGAGTGCTGGTCGTGGAGAAAGAGCAGGCCGCCGTTCAGCATGCCTCCCAGGGTGAAGCTCAGGCCGTTGTCGATGCCGGGGACCTGGTGGGTGTGCACGAGCGACAGGTTGAAGCCCAGGCTCAGCTTGGGGAACCAGCCGTTCTTCCTGGCCTTCGGCTTCTCCACGCAGACCTTCTTCGGGTCGCAGACCTTCTTCGGGTCACAGGCCGGGCAGGGTGCCGGTCGGGCCGCCGGTGGGGGCGTCGCCGGACGCGTTGCGGCCGGGCGAGCCGCTCCCGGCGCGGTCCCGGCGGGGTCTGCGGCCGGTGCGGCGGTCGGTCGCGCGGCGGGGCGCGCCGGATCGGTCTTTGGTCGCTCCGCTGCCGGGGTGGGCGGGTCTCCTGGCGGATCTCCTGCAGGTGGTGCAGGTTGGGCAATCGCCGGGGACACCAGGAGCAGGGTCGCCAGCGCGGGGAGTGTTTTCAGGAACGCGAAGTGTCGTGTGTTCGTGGTTTTCATGGTCATCACCCCCTCACTTCGCAACCGTGGCCGTGATGGTGAGCATCAGGCTGTTGGTGACCTGCCACTCCTCCTGGATCATCGGGATCCGGAGCACGGCGAGCGAGTAGTTGAGGGAAGCCCACTTCCACAGCTTGATGCCGAGGTTGAGACGGAACTCCGCGTTGATCAGCTCAGCGCCGGACAGGTCCGTGTGCGGGCTTGTGACGAAGGGGTACATCAATTCGGCCTGGAAGCTGTAGGTGAGGAGCTTTTTCACCGCGACCCCGGTCACCGAGAGCTGGAGCTCCACCCCGGCCTGCTGGTAGTCCTGCAGCGCCTTGAGCTCCAGCACGCCGGCGGTGGCCTCGTCGTCGGCCACCACGTAGCCGTCCCGGGTGAAGGCCTGCACACCTCCGATCCCGAGCCGGATGTCCACGTTGAGCCACTTCTTCGTGGCCGGCTGGGTCAGTGCCCCGGCGAACTGCTTGAGGAACAGCGGAGAGAAGGGCTTGGTGAGCCGATAGGCCTTCTGCGCCGCGGCGATGTCGTACGGGTCTGTCACGTCGTCCGGGGTCTTGTCGATGTTCGTGTCTTCCAGCGGGATGAGGCTGCCGGGGAGGAGGGGGGTGATCAGGCGGACCCCGCCGAACACCCCCAGCCACCTCACCCGGGGGAAGCGGTACTGGTAGAGGGTGGACAGCACGAGCTCGTCCGCCGACTTCACGAACGGCTCGATGTTCGGGACCTTGGATTGGGTGTGGATGACCCGCAGGGAGGTGATCCACTCGTGGGTCTGGTACCGGAACGTCAGCCCGCCAAGGAGCTGCAGCCCGAGCGCGATGGAGACGCCGTCGGGCACTCCCACCACGCCCTGGCTCTGGGAGAAGGCGAAACCGAATGCCACCTGCAGCGTGGGGAACCAGCCGTCCTTCTTCGTTTCCTTCTTCTTTTTCTTGTCCGGTTTTTTGTCCGGTTTTTTGGCGATGTCGTCCGGGATGTAGTCTTCCGCTCGCGCGTGCACCGTCTCGATGGGCGGAAGCGCCGTCGAGATCAGCAAGGCAGCGCCCAGCAGCAACGCCTGACTGGACACAGAGATTCTACTCTTCATGATCACTCCTACTGCGACTTGGTTCCGCAATCACTGTTCGCGGAGGCATTCTGATACGTTGCCGGCCGGATTATTCAACCGTCGTGCCAAAACCCTCACCGGTGAGGCATTTGTATGTAACTACTCGAAAAGAAGTGGATTTAAACCACACAAATCTCAACGCGACAAGAGCCATTGTCTCGAAACAAGGCTGTCTCAGAACCAGGCGGTCGCCGGCATGATCGAAATTGAGACAACTCGAGACATGGTCAACCTGGGTTGGCTCACAGCTTGCGACTGTTCTCACTTCGCCGTTGGAGCGAGCTCCTCATGGGATGCGGCACTAGGGGGTGTCCCGCATTACCTCCCATCGTCAGGCTCGCTCTTGAAATCACAGGCTTTGTCGCTCGTCAGTTGCATGCTCCCGGCATGCGCCCTCCTCGCTCCGTGCCTGTGATTCCAATGGCTTCGCCTGACTCGGTCCGGCAATGCGGGACACCCCCTAG
>JBDRSE010000193.1:0-11397 GCA_043825095.1 bacterium | reverse complement strand
GTGTCTTCCGCCGCGGAGCGGCGGATCTGTCGGGCTGGTATCGGCGCTTTGCGAATGCTGGCACCTGCCGGAGATCGATCCGCCGCTTCGCGGCTCAGCTCTCCCCCTCCGCCCCCTCCGGGGGAACCTCGCTGCGCTCGGGAGGTGCTGCAAATAGCCCCCCGTGAACACATACATTCCGTCATCTCCGCGAAGCTTGTCCCCGCGAAGGCGGGGAGCGGGCATCCAGTCCGATCTACTCCGGCCGCGCGAGCGTCCGCAGCTCCCCAAGAAATCCATACTCCCCAGCGCCCAACCGACACACCGGGTCGAGCCGATCCGCTGCCACCTTCATCCGCCCCTTCGCATCGGTCTCCACCACCGCGTCATCGATATAGATCGCGCCGACCTGCCCGATGATCAGCGCCTGGGGCCCGTTGCCCAGCAGCAAGATTTCATGCCGCCGACAAGCGTACGCCACCCGACACTCGGCCAACCGCGGCAGCCGCGACCCCTCGAGCTCCACCGTCTGAAGCCCCAACCGCGCGAGCTCCGACTCTCCGGCCGGCAACGTCGCCGAGCTCTCGTTCATCGGCTCCAGCAGCTCCCGGTGCGGGATCATCACCACGAAGTCCTCCCGCTCCTCCACGTTCACCCGCGTGTCCTTGGGCTCCCCCCCCGGCTTCCGCCCCGTGGAAATCAACAGCAGCGGGGGATCACTGCTGACCGCGGTGAAGTAAGAAAAGGGCGCCAGGTTGTACCCCCCATCCGCGTTTTCCGACAGCACCCAGGCAATGGGCCGCGGGATCAACGTCTGGATCATGGTGAAGTAGGCCTGGCTGGCAGAGAGCGTCGTGAGGTCGATAAGCATGGGTGAGAGGGTAGCTCAGAAGCGCCCGCGTGAACAAGGCCGGTCTACTGGTTGGCCACGCACTGGGCGCAGAGCTGGAGCGCGGTGAGGGGGGGGTCGCACTCTTGGCAGTCGGGGTACTGGTGGGTTTCGAGGCAGTCGATCATGGCGAAGAACTCGTCCTCGCAGCCGCACTCCGCGGCCTGGGCCTCGATCTCGTAGCACCACTCCACGGCTTCGTCCTCGGACTGGATCTCGCCGATGGGGTTGATGATCAGCACGCAGTAGCCGGCGCCGTTGACATCGTACATGTGGCCCATGGCGCTGCGGCAGGCAGGCTCGTCCAGGCATCCGGCGCCGAGGGCGCCCAGTGCTCCCAGTAACATCGTCGCGATCCAGAACGGCAGTGCTCTGTTGGTCGGCATGGCATCCCCGAGTCAGAAGATGACGACATGCTACCGAAAACGTGTCGGGTGGTCGAGGGGTTTGCGATGGGGCTTGTGCCTGGGCCTGTGGGCCCCAGAGCCCGGCCAAGGCGTCGCCGGCCCTACTCCCGCTTTTCGTGCAGCGCCTCGACCGAGTGGATCAGGTGGGTGAGGATTTCGTTGACGGGGACGGCCACGCCGAGCTCGTGACCCCGGCGGACGATGTTGCCGTTGATGGCGTCGATCTCGGTGCGTCGCTCGTGCAGCACGTCCATGAGCATCGAGGAGCGGTTGCTGGCGGTGAGCCGGGCCACCTCCTTGACCCGGGCCCGGACCGCGTCGCCGTCCAGCTCGAGGCCCGACTCGCCGGCCACGGCGAGGCACTCCTCCACCGCGGCCTCCATGACCCGGGTTGCACCTTCGGCCACCAGCAGGCGGCCGTTGCGCACCCGCAGCAGGGCGGTGAGGGCGTTGATCCCCACGTTGACCGCCAGCTTGGACCAGATCAGCCCCTGGATCTCATCGATGGCCTCGGCCGGGAGCCGCGCGTCGGTGAAGACCCGAGCGATGGCCTGCGCGCGCTCCGAGCGCTCCCCGTGGGCGTCGCCGATGTAGGTGTCGCCCTCGCCGGCGTGGTGCACGTGGCCCGGGTGCAGCAGGTTGGCTCCCATGGCGGTGGTGCCGACGAGGAGCTGGTCCCGGGGAATGGCGTGGGCGAGCTGCTCCAGATTCCCCACCCCGTTCTGCAGGGTGAGCACCAGGGAGTCATCGTCGATCCACGGGGCGAGGCAGCGCGCGGCCTGCTCGGTGTCGTAGGACTTGACGCACACCAGCACCAGCTCCGGCGCGCCGTGACCGACGTAGCCGCCGCCCGCGCCGGCCTGGACCTCGAAGTCTCCGCTCACCCCCTCCACCACGATGCCGTGGTCCCGGATCGCCTGGTACCGCTCCGTCACCACGTCCACCAGAAACACGTCGTGCTCCGCCCGGGCGAGACAGCCGCCGAGCAGACAGCCCATGGAGCCCGCGCCCATTACGAGTATTTTCATCAGTCGCTCTCCTGCACTCGGAGTTATACGATTCTACGCTCGGTTCAGAGCTTGGCGAGCTCCTCGTCCGAGATCTTGAAGCCGTGCTCCGACCCGGGGAAGGTTCCCGCGATGACCTCCGCCTTGTAAGCCTGCAGGGCCCCCCGCGCGGCCTCTCCCAGGGCGCCGAACTGCTTGACGAACTTGGGCTGGAACTCGCCCCCCCCCAGCCCGAGCATGTCGTGCAGCACGAGCACCTGGCCGTCGCAGGCCGGGCCGGCCCCGATGCCGATGATGGGGATCTCGACGGCGGCCGCGATGCGACCGGCCACCCGGGCGGGAACACACTCGATCACGATCATCGATGCGCCCGCCGCCGCCAGGCGTTTGGCATCCTCGAGCAGCACCCGAGCGCTCAGACCGGTGCGGCCCTGCACCTTGTATCCGCCGATCTGGGCCGCGGTCTGTGGCGTGAGCCCGATGTGGCCGCACACCGGGATGCCGGCCCGCACGATGGCCGTCACGGTGTCGGCCATGTCCGCGCCCCCCTCGAGCTTGACCAGATCCGCCCCGGCCTCCTTGAGGAAGCGCCCGGCGTTCCGAATCGCTTCCTCGACGGAGACGTTGTACGACATGAACGGCATGTCCCCGATCACCAGCGCGTGCTGCACGGCCCGAGACACGGCGCGGGTGTGGTGCAGCATCTCCTCCATGGTCACGCGCACCGTGTCGGGATACCCCAGCACCACGTTGCCCAGGGAGTCCCCCACCAGGATCAGGTCGATCCCCGCCTCGTCCACCAGGCGGGCAAAGGGGAAGTCGTAGGCGGTCAGCATGGTGAGCTTCTCGCCCTGCGCCTTGCGGGCATTCAGGCTGCCGAGCTCGACTTTATTGCCCATGGTCATCCTCCTGTGCCCGATCCCGGATGCGGCGGTCGTCCGGGACGCTCATCGTGGCAGACCGTCGGGCGAATGGCAACCGCAGCGGGATCGCGCCGGTCAGTCAGCGGTGTAGGTGGCGAAGGAGTCCTCCGACTCCCAGACCCGGACGAACGAGACCCGCAAATCCGGGGAGTCGATTCGCTGTCTGACCGCGTCGTACAGGAAGCGGGCGAGGTGCTCCGAGGACGGATTTCGCTCGGTGAACCACGGATGGTCGTTCAGGTACTTGTGGTCCAGCTCCTCGAGGAGCTCTGCCACGTGCCGTTTGAGCACCTTGAAGTCCACGAGCAGCCCCACGTCGTCGAGCACGGAGCCCTGGACGCCCACCTCGACGATCCAGTTGTGCCCGTGCAGCTCCTCGCACTTGCCGCCGTAGTTGTGCAGCTGGTGCGCTGCGGCAAAGCGGGTTCGGATGGCAACTTCGTACATCTCTCCTCCGGGTAGCCGCCGTCGCCGGTCGACTCACGTAGAAGCTATTGAACGAGATCAGAGGTCTTGTCAAACGAAGAAGCAGCCAAAAACAGCTCAGACCAGTCGCCAGGTCACCCACAGGAACGCCACCACGACGAGCACCACCTGGAGCACCTTCAGCGCCCGGGTGGCGGGGTGGGGCCGGCTCGGATCGCTGCGCAAGCCCCGGAGGGTCTCGGTGAGCCGCAACCACCAGCCGTCGCCGCGGATGCCGATCAACAGACAGAGGAACGACAAGGCGACGCCCGCCACCACATCGATCAGGTAGTGCATCTGCAGATACAGGGTGGAGAGCACGGTGGAGAGCACGAACGGCGCGAGCACGAACCCCAGCCACCGGCTGTGCCGAAAGGCGACCATCAGCACCACCAGGGGCATGGCGGTGTGCAGGCTGGGGAAGCAGTCGTAGTCGAACCGGAGCTGCTCCATGCGCTGCTGCAGGTACCACTTCATCTCGAAGGTGGTGTGGTACATGTGCGGCATCTCGAACCGCGGGCCGGCCACGGGCACCAGAATGTAGATGGTGTAGCCGATGAACGCCGTGGACAGAAACGCCAGGGCGAGCTCCCGGAAGGCCACCCGCGGCCGGAACAGATAGAGAAACACCCCCACCACCGCCGGGTAGACGTAGTAGCCCACGTAGTAGACGATCTTCATGTAGATCGTCATGGGGTCCGAGATCCACGCCTGCAGCCAGACGCTGGCGTGCCCGCCGAAGAGCGCGTCGTCGATCCGGATCATCAGCTGATCCTTCGGCGTGTTGCCCAGCCACAGGATGATGTCATTCAAGTGCAGGTGCTTGAGTGACTCGTAGATGCACAGCAGCATCACCGCCGGCGTCCAGTCCCGGGTCACCCGCCAGACGTTCTGAAAGGTGCCGCCGCCCGCGGCCCGGCGCGCGGGATTCAGCCGCTGCACCAGGGTCCAGAGCACCACACAAACCAGCAACATCACGAAGATCTGCGCCGACAGGAAGGTGAGCCGCGACTCCTTGAGGGGCTCGAAGATCGGCCGGCTGTGGCTCAAGCTCATGGCAACCAGCAGCACGAAGAACAGGCTGCCCACTGCCTCCTCGGGCCGGATCAGGAACTGATCGTCCAACGCGGGCGTCGAGGCCCCCTTGAGCCGAATCTCTCGCAGCTGATCTGGCTGGTATCGAACTAGAAAACCCATCGAATGTCGCACATCAATATGGCTCGGTATTGTAGCGGCCGCCTACCCGGTCGACAAGTCCGCCGCAGAATATTCAGGACAGGAAATGAGGGATCTCGAACGCGTTCGATCCGGCTAGAGCGGCGTTCAGTTTGGGCGGACCGAGCCGGGCGGAGCGCCATGCGGCTGGATGCAAGGAGTGACGAGGGAGAATATCGGGCCATCTTTGACTGAGGAACGACACCGCAGACAGCCGTATGCCGCCCGATCCGGCGACGGGAGCTCAAACTGATCGCCGCTCTATGGGATGACCTCGCCTGGAGGATCTTCCCGGCCGATGGTGATCTCCTTGGTCGCCGTCACCTCGCTTCCCATCACCTTGCCGCTGGGACCCGTGACAAAGACCGTGCTGGACACATCGGCCACGCCCACGAAGGTCTTCCCCTCCGCCCAGTCGATGCGCAGCGGTTCGATGGCGATGAAGTTGTCCGCGTCCTTGACGGCGCCCTCCACCTTCAGGATGCTGCGTTCCCCAGCCAGGTCGTAGGAATTCGCCCCGGCTTTGACCGTCATCTTCGCCCCGACCGTGAAGTCGGCGTGCTCGCCCGCCGTTGCCGTGCCGAAATGGGCCGACAGCTTCACGATGATCTGCGCTGGATCGCGATCCCAATCCTGATCATCGACCTTCAACTTTTCCGCCTTTTCAAGATCCGGCATCTCGCCCTCCATTGGAATGTGGTGACCGGACGATACCGGCAACCCTTGCGCAGGGTCAAGCTCTCCGCGAGTGACACCACTCAGGGCGCGGTCTGGGAGCACCGGTGCCCGGCCGGCGGCCGGCGGCGCACGGCGACACCCTTTTCCCAGCTCACCGGCACGGCTCGCCAAATTTGACGTAGGAGCTCGCAGTACGGAACGTGGAACGGTCCGAGGTCCAGCCGCACGCGCTGTCCAAGCTCGGTGGCGACGAAGAGCTTCGGCCCCTGAAGTACCATGTGGCGGACCGGGCCGTGCAGCTGATGACGATACAGCAACGCTCCGTTTCTGAGACTCCACAGGCCGAAAACGCCGTTGGCAAATCCACCTACCACCGTACCCTTGGGACCGGCGATCAGCCGGACGACCAAGCTGTCGGGGGTGGCCTCGAAGCTGAACTTGGGCTGCGGTTGGCCGGCCAACGGGACGAGCTCGATGCCACCGTCCTTGAACCCGAGCACCAGCCAGTCACCGATACGGGAGAGCGCCGTCACGCCCGTGCCTCCGGGCCACGTACCCAGGAGCACTCCTCGCGCGTCGAACCGCTTGACCTGCTCCCCGGCCGCCAGCAGCACCTCGTCGCCCCATCGGGCCAGCCCGCTCACCTTGGACGCCAGCAGACGGTGTGTGGCATGCGCGCCGCCTGGCGCGGAATAAAGGTGCGCGTTCCCGCTGGCGAACGCGACACACCGACCGCCCGGGAGTGCTACCGTCCGGTTGACTCCGGCCACCGCACGGCTCAGCGTCCGAGCATCCCGTTTCACGTCCCAGATCTCCAGGTTTCCATCAAACGTAGAGACACAGAGCCAGCGGCCGTCCATCGACTCCGAGGCACTGCGGGCGTTGTCAGCAATCTGCCGCCGCCAGGCCGCTCGGGGAGGTGTGGTCGCGCGCTGCTTGCCCGGGGCCCGGTCGAGACGCAGCCAACCGTTGTGGGTGAACAGCTCGAGGGTGGTCGCCCGAAGCAGCGGCGCTCGCCAAACGGGTCGCCCCCGACGCGCATCCCACAACCTGACGGTGCCGTCATCACCGCTGCTGGCCAGGAGGCGTCCCCCCGGGTGAAAACGCGCCACGTTCACCTCGGTGTGGTGCCCCCGGAGCCCGATGAGAACCAGCCCGGTGGAGGCATCCAGGAGCCGAACGAGCCCGTCCGAGCAGGGCGCGGCAATGATCTTGCCGTCGGGGCTGAGATCCAGCCAGTAAGCGCGCGCCTTCAGAGGCCCCATCGTCTGCAGCAAGCGGCCCGTCCCCTGGAGGGACCACCAGCGCAGTGTGCGATCGTCGCTGCCCGAAAGAAGCCGCTTTCCGTCCGGGCTGAACGCCAGGCCGCGTATGCGGCTCGTGTGACCCGTGAGCACCGCGAGTCGACGACCGGTACGCGCGTCCCAGATCCGCACCGTCCGGTCCGAGCTCGCCGAGGCGAGCCGGCGGCTCTGGGGACCGAACCGCAGTCCCATGATCGAACCACGGTGGCCACGGAGCTGTGCAACGGCGTCGCTCCGCACGGGGTCCCACAAACGAATTTTCCGCTCGGATCCGCCCGTGGCCAGCCGCTGCCCGTCGGGGCTGAAGGCAGCAGCATACACGCGCGCGGAGTGCCCCCGTAGAATCCGCCGCAGGCGCCCTGTGACAGCGTCCCAGAGTCGAACCGTGCGATCCGCGCTCACCGAGACGAGCGCGCCACCGTGGGCCTGATAGTCAACCCAGTAGACACGCTCCTCGTGGCCACGCAGCACGGTGTGGGGAACACCCCGCGCCACGTCCCACAACCGCACGGTGCGATCATGCCCCGCCGACGCCAGTGTGCGGCCGTCAGGACTGAAGGCGATGCCGTTTACAGCGCCGTGATGTACCTGCCGACCCGTGGAGCGTCTTGCCGTGTCCACGGCCCACAACCGCACGTTGCGATCGGTGCCCACCGAGGCAAGGCGCTTCCCGCGGGCACCGAAGCTCAGCGAATAGACACCCGCCTCGTGGCCCGGCAGCGTGGCATGCAATCGTTTCGTGGTCGGATTCCAGAGTCGGATCTCGCCGTCCAGGCCGGCCGAGGCGAGCCACCGGTCCCGCGGCGCGAAGCGAACTACCCGGACTCTCCCCACGTGACCTTCGATCTTGCCGATGGCGCGCCCGGACGGCACTTCGAACAGCCGGATGGTCCCGTCCAGGTCCCCGGTGGCAACCACCTGGCCGTCCCCTCGAAAGGCCGCTGAGAACACGCGGGTCGGAGCCTTGATGGTGGTTTGGCGGCGGCCGGATTTCGGATCCCAGACAATGACTTGGCGATCGTCACCGGCCGAGACGAGCGCTTTGCTGTCGCGGCTGAACTGCACATCGCGAACGACCCCTTGGTGACCCTTCAACGCCTGCAGGAGTGCTCCCGACGGAACGCTCCACACGCGCACGACTCGGTCCTTACCGGCCGAGGCGAGACGAGCACCACGACCATCGAAGACGAGCATGTTGATGCCGCTGCGATGGGCGCTCCAGCGCCGGACCAACACTCCGCTGCTCGCGTCCCATAGCCGGATCTCGCCGCTCCAGCTAGCCGAGGCCAGGCGGCGTCCCGCGGGACCGAAGGCCACGGCGTGTACCTGGTCCCCATGCCCCCGCAGCAGCCGGCGCTGCCCCGTCGGTACATCGAACAGGTGCACGACCCCATCACCACCGCCCGCAGCCAACCGTCGCCCGTTCGGGGACAGCGCCACCCGGTTGGCCCACGTTCCCAGCGGCTGCGACCACTCCAGGGGGTTTCTCCCGAGCCTCCACCAGAGCGCCCGGGCGAGGGCGGAGTCCTCGATCTCCAGGGCGCTGCGCAGCTTGGCCCGGGCCTCGACAAAGGCCCCTCGGGCAAAGGCGGCCCGGGCGCCCTCCCGCTGGGCCTCGGCCCGCTGCCTGACCGCGGTCCGGCGCTGCTCTTCGGCGGTGCGCTTCTGATGCTGGGCTTCGACCTTCTGCCGCTGCGCGAGGCGCTCCTGGCGCCGCATCATGCCGGCGATCCCGAGGGCTGCCACGGCCACGACCGCGAGCACCGCAAAGGCGATCCCCACGGCCAGCCGCCGTCGGCGGACCCCACGGCGCGCCCGCTGCTCAGCGACGCTCAGGAACTGCGCGACGCTCTCGGGTACAACCTCGCACCGGCTCGCTCTCCGACGGGCGTCCTGCAGCGCCTCGCCGGTCCACACCTCGGATGGAAGGCGCCCACGACGGATCCACAGCGCGGCGGCTTCCCCGATCTCCGTCAGGAAGACTCGCTCCTCTCGGCTTTCGTCCAGCCAGGTCGCGAGCTGGGCCCAGTTGCGAATCAGCGACTCGTGCACCAGCTCCAGCTCGGCGCCCTCCCCTGCGGTCCTGGTGGAGGAGCGCCCCTTGCGCTGCAGGATAGCGCGGGCCTGGGTGAAGCGCTCCAGCACCTCAGCAGCGCGGGGATCGAGCCCTTCCAGCAGATCCCCGCGACTCACCACCCGTCGCGTGGACTCCGGCGTGACAAGCCGGACGAAGATCGCCCGCGCCAGCCGCTCCTGATCGGCGGTGAGGCTGGCGAGCACGGCGTCGGTGTGGTGGGCCAGGGCTCCGGACACCCCGCCGATGGCCTCGTAGGCGCTCCGCGTGAGCAGCTTGCGGTTGCGATCGCGACGCTCCCAGAGCATCTGCGCCGTGAACTGCACCAACGGAAGGGCCGCGGCTTCGCCCTGGATCTCGGTGACCATGTCCAGCGGCAGGTCCACGTCTTCGAAGTGGTAGCCGGCGCGGGCTGCGGGGCGCTCCAGGGTTTCCACGAGCTCCTGTGGGCTCGGCGGCCGCAGCACCAGCACCCGCCCGAGGACCTCCCGGGCGACACTCCCAACCGCCATGCGCCACAGGAAGTCGTCTCGCAACGTGAAGATCGCTCGAACCGGCCCTCCCGGATCGTCCGCCGCCCTGCAGAGCGCCTCCATGAACGCCAGGCGCACCTCCTCTGCGTCGTCTCCCTGCACCAGCGTGAACAGCTCTTCGAGCTGGTCCACGAACAGCAGCACGCGCGCGCGCTCGGTTTCTGCGCGGCGCATCAGCTCCAGGGCCAGGCGGGGCGGGGACTCCCGGAGCTGCTCGGCGAGCTGGTCACTGGCCGCTGCCGTCGGGGCGCTCGTGCTCACCGAGCGGCTCGGGGACAACGCGCCGCCCGGATCCGAGACGGGCGCGGCGGCGGACGCTCCGTCGGCCACCGTCTCGGCCAGGGTTTCCCTGGCAGTGACTCGGGACGCAGACGTGCGGCTGGCCAAGGTCTCTCCGGCGAGCAACCGGGCAGCGAGGGTCTCGAAGGGCCGGGCGCCCGGGCGCAGGGACAGCACGACCCACCGCTCCCGCTCCCGCAGACGCGGAATCACCCCCGCCTGGACAAAGGAGCTCTTACCGGCCCCGGAAGGCCCCAGAATCGGCAGCACGGCCTCGTCACGGAGACGCTCCAGGGCCTGGGCCACCTCGGCGTCCCGGCCGAAGAAGAGGTCCGCATGCCGCTCCGAAAACGGCAGCAATCCGCGGTACGGGCTGTGACGCTCCGAACGAATACTCGCGGCGCCGGCGAGCTGATCTTTCAGTGCAGCGGCCACCGCGGACGCTGTGGGTCGCTTGTCCGGCGCCTTGTCCACACAGCGATCCACCAGCGCCACCAAGGCGTCCGGCAGCTCGGGATCGAGCTCGCCGATGGAAACGACCGGTTCGGGCTCGGTCGCCTGCATGAGTAGGGTGTACAGGTTGCCCGGTTTGAACGGATGTCGCCCCGCGAGCAGCTCGAACAGGATCAGGCCGAGCGCCCAGACATCGGTCACCGGCGTGCCGGACTCCTCCCGCCACTGTTCCGGCGCCATGTAGCGCGGCGTGCCGCGAAGGCCCTTCCCGCGGGTTCGATACACCTGCTCCATGGTTTCGGTGAGGGCCTCTATCTCGGCGGAAACCGCGCTGTGTCGCGTCGGATCCGGGGGCTTCTCCGCCGGGTCGATCCCGGACACGAGGCGCGCCAGCCCGAAGTCCAGCACCCGCAGCCGGCCGTCCCGGGGCACCAGCACGTTCTGGGGTTTCAGATCCCGATGCAGCACCCCGTGGCGGTGGGCTTCGGTCAGGGCCTCGGCGATGGCCAACCCGATTCGCAGCGCCTCCCGCCGCCCGAGCCGCCCCTCGGACAGGCGGTCCGCCAGGGTGCTCCCCTCCAGGTACTCGAGCGCGACGTAGAGGCTCCCCTCGTGCTCGCCGACCCCGTAGACGGTCACGATGTGGGGATGACTGAAGCGCGCCGTGACCCGCGCCTCCTGCAGGAACTGCTCCTGGCTCTTCCGGTCGCCGAGCAGATGCTGCCTGACCACCTTGAGCGCCACCTTGCGACCGAGCTGCACGTCCCGGCACAGGTAGACCTCTCCCATGCCGCCCTGGCCGAGCAGTCGCAGCACACGGTAGTTGCCGACCAGGACTCCGGGACCGATGCCGGTCGACGAGTCCTGTGCGCTCTCGGGATCGGGTCCGTGCTCCATCACGTCTTCGGTCGTCCCACGCCCTCGTCCTCGGAGAAAAAAAGACCGAGCTCCTCAGTCCTCGTCGGGAAAAAATCGGCCGATCAGCGAATGCGTCGTATCTCCAGCAGAATACTCAGTACCCCAGGGTCTCGTCCAGCACCGCCGCCTGAGGGGTGCAGATCCGCGGAGGGACATGATGCGGATCCCGGTTTGGCGGGATTTCGCGTACTTGGTTTCGGCAGCGCTACTCGTCGGCGAATCGTGGTGTAGAATCTTCATCCTTCTCCCCCAGGGGGCTGACAAGCTCCGGAC
>JBDRSE010000192.1:0-30192 GCA_043825095.1 bacterium | reverse complement strand
CCGCCAGCTCGATGCGCAGATCAACGAGGTCAAGCGCATGCTCAACGCCTTCATCCGGACTCTGAGCTAATCGCTAACGGCTAAAAGCTAAAAGCTCCGGCGAAGACGGGACCTTTATGGTTCCGGCTACGCCGGGTTAGGTATGAAAGCTGCGCTCGTAGAGATCAGGGCTCTTTCTTGAGGTGCCCGCCCGAGGCGTAGAGCTCGCGGTAGCCGTCGCGGAGCTTGGCGCTGGCGTCGATGACGGCGGAGAAATAGTCCTGCTCTTTGTCGTTGGTGAAGCGGTAGCCCCGGATGTCGCTGTTGGCGCGGACCATGGCGCCGGCGGGGATCATGGTGTGGGAGGGGATCGTGGCGCGCATGATGAACGCGCCGAGGCCCACCCAGCACTCGTCCTCGATGGTGGAGGCGTAGACCGATGCGCGCAGCGCCATGAAACAGCGGCGGCCGATGTCGGCCGGGCCGTGGATGATGACGCCGTGGGCGATGTTGGACTGCTTGCCGATGCGGACCGAGGTGCCGGCCCGGGAGTGGATGATGACACCGTCCTGGATGTAGCAGTCCTCCTCGATGATCACCGGCTCCACCGTGCCGTCGTCTCCCACCTCGTCGGCGCGGATGACGGTCAGGGGTCCCACGTACACCTTGGGTCCGATGTGCACGTTCCCCATGATCTGCGCGCTGGGATCCACAAAGGCGGTGGAGTCGATCACGGGCCAGTCGCCCAGGGGATTGGGGCGGATTCCAGTGTGGGACTGCTCAGTTGCCATTGCTACACCTCCTGCCGCCCGAACAAAGACGCCTGCTCAGGCTGCTTGTCGCTCCTGGAGGAAGGTCGAGGCCGGGCCCTCGAACAGGACGATCAGCATCAGGTCTGTTTCCCGCCGGATGATGTCGGCGTGCGCGGATCGGACGGCGTCCAGATCCACCGGCTCGGCGTAGACCGCGGGCCGGTCGGTGAACTGCTCGCGGCCCCGGGAGCACTTCTTCAGGACGTCGGGGTTGACCGGCCCGGGGGTGCGGCCGTACTTGCCCATCACCAGGTTCGCAAAGGGCTTGGAGATGAAGCCGTAGTGACGGCCGGTGAGCACGTTGAAGGCCGCCTGGGAGCCCACGATCTGGCTGGTGGGCGTGACGAGGGGCACCCAGCCCGCGTCCTCGCGCACCTGGGGCACGGCCGCCACGATCTCGGGCAGCCGGTCGAGGGCGCCCTGCTCCTTGAGCTGCTTGTGCAGGTTGCTGAGCATGCCCCCGGGGATCTGCGACTCGAGCTGCTTGGGGTCGGGCGGGGGGTAGCCCTGGGGGACCATGATCCCATACTCGATGATCTGAATCGCCTCTTCGGCCTTGGAGCGGTCCCGGGTCTGGAGCAGCTCGAGGGCGCGCTCGATCATGCGGCGCACCTCGTCGGAGGGCTGCGCGGCCCAGGGGCGGCCGATCTGCTCGGGGCTCGCGTCCGAGTCCCGCAGCTCCCGGCGAATGCGCAGGAGCTGCTCGTGGATGGGCCGCCAGGCGGCGCGGTCCACGTTGGTCTCTCGGCCGAGGGCGTCGGCAAAGTACTGCATCAGCTCCACCGGGGGCAGCGCGGTGCCGCCCGCCAGGGGGCCGTGGCCGGTGTCGATGTAGTCCACTCCGGCGAGCATGCCCACCACGGCGGTGGCGTTGGCCAGGCCGTTGGTGGTCTGGGTGTGTAGGGTCAGCTTCATGTCGGGGAAGCGATCCTTGAGCTGCTCGATCAGCTCCCAGGCCACGGCCGGGTGGAGCAACCCGGCCATGTCCTTGATGGCCAGGGAGTCGGCGCCGAGCTCCACCGCCGAGCGCGCGAAGCGCACGAAGTGGTCGAGATCGTGCACCGGGCTCGTGGTGTAGGAGAGGGCGACCTCTGCGTGGCTGCCGCCGGCCTTGGTCGCGTCGATGGCGGTGCTGAGGTTCCGGGCGTCGTTCAGGGCGTCGAAGATGCGGATCCGGTCGTTTCCCAGCTCGCAGGCCACGCGCAGGAACCGCTCCACCACCTCGTCCGGATAGGGGGAGTAGCCGAAGAGGTTCTGGCCGCGGCACAACGAGCGGATCGCCACGCTCGGGCCGAGCACCTCGCGGAACTGCTCCAGCCGTTCGAAGGGATCGTCGCCCGTGAACCGCAGGGCGGCGTCCAGGGTCGCGCCGCCCCAGAGCTCCAGGATGTGATACCCGGCGTCCCGCAGCAGCGGCAACACGCGCAGGGACTGCGCGGTGGACATCCGGGTCGCGAGCAGGGACTGGTGTCCGTCTCGCAACGAAGTGTCGATGAATTCGATCGATTTGTTCTCGGTCGTCATGTCCTGTAGTCCGTTGAGGGAGATTGTCCGGTGGCCGCGAGCCCGAACCTGGGGCCGGCCTTCGAACAAGGTCAGTAGTCTTACATGCAAAGACGGGGCGGCGTCAATTAGTGAGTATGATGCTCCGAGATGGCAAGAAATCTCCACGCTTGGCGCAACAGCGAGCCGGTCATTGCCACCGGAACAGCTTGAGGGCCAGCGTGAAGGTGACCGCTCCCCAGGCCGTGAGGATCGCCAGCTCCGGCCAGGTCTGCCACAGGGAGGCGCCGTTGTTGATCACCGCGCGCAGGGCGTCGTTGAAGGCCGTGAGGGGGAGCCCGCGGATCAACGGCAGGACCGCCTCCGGGAAGCGCTCGTACGAGAAAAAGGACCCCGAGAGCAGCCACATGGGCAGCATGGCGGCGTTCATCCAGCCGGAGGCGACCTCGGTGGACTCGGGGCGTGCGGCCACCAGCAGGGCGAGGCCCATGAAGGACAGCGCGCCGATCAGGGAGATCACACCCAGGGCCAGCAGGTTCCCGCGGACCGCCACGTCGAACACCAGCCAGCCGAAGGCCACCAGGGCCACCACCTCGGCCGCGAGGAACACGATCCGGGAGAGCATGTAGGACAGCAGAAAGTGACTCCGTCGCATGGGCGTGGCGGCCAGCCGCTTGAGCAGCCGCCGCCGGCGGGCGAGCACCACCGCGTACCCGATCCCCCACATGCTGGAGCCCATGATGTTGAGCCCGATCAGCCCGGGGATGAGGAAGTCGATGTAGCGCGCCCCGGGTTTCGTGACGGTCCGATCGGCCACGGCGGCGACGTCCTTGCGCCCGAGGGCGCGCTGCAGGGCGTCGTGCACCACCAGGCGCGCGTTGCGGCTCGCGGGCCGTGCCGCGTCGAAGCGAAACAGATACGGGGTGGGCGAGCCGGCCGGGGCCGCCTCCACCACCAGATCCACCTTGCCGGATCCGAGGGAGTCGCCGGCCTTGGCTTGGGTGAGTCGCACCACGGTGATGCCCTTCGCGTTGGCGAGGCGCTCCGCGGTGCGGTCGGCCTCGGCGCCCTTGCCGACCACGGCCACGCGCACCTTTTCGGGGGGCTGGTTGCGGAAGGCGATGCCGAGGCCCACGGCCAGGAGCACGGGAAACCCGAAGGTCCAGAAGACCGCCCCTGGCTCCCGGCCGAACTCACGCAGGCGGGCCAGGGTCAGCTCCCAGAGCGGATGTCTGAGCTTGGAGGCCATCTCAGCAGCCCCTACTCATCCCGGAGGCTCCGGCCCGTGCGCTCGATGAACACGTCCTCCAGGCTGGGTTGACGGGTGGTGAGCGAGAGCACCTCCACGTCGCGTCGGTCCAGCTCCGCGAGGAGCGCGGGCAGGGCCTCTCCGATCGACGCGACCCCGATCCGGAAGCCGTCTCCGTTCGCCTCGGCGCTGCTCACGCCGGGCAGGGCGGTCAGGGCGGCGGGGTCCAGCTCGCCGTCCACTCTCAAGAGCACGATCTGCTCGGCTCCGAGGGAGTCCACCAGGGCTTCCGGGGAGCCCTCGGCGATGATCTTCCCGCGGTCCACGATGGCGACCCGATCGCAGAGCGCGGCGGCCTCCTCCATGTAGTGGGTGGTCAGCACGATGGATCCGCCCTTGGCGCGGAACGCCTGCACGACCTCCCAGATCCGGTGGCGCGCCTGGGGATCCAGGCCAGTGGTGGGCTCGTCGAGGAACAGCAGCTCCGGATCCCCCACCAGGGCGCAGGCCGCGGCCAGCCGCTGCTTCTGGCCGCCCGAGAGCTTGTGAACCCGCGCGTCGCGCTTGGCCAGCAGCCCCAGCAGCTCGATGACCTCGTCGACGCTCCGGCCCTGGCGGTAGAAGCTCCTAAACAGCCGGATCGTCTCCTCCACGGTCAGCTTGTCCGCCAGGTCGGTCTGCTGGAGCTGGATGCCGATCCGCTCGCGCAGCCGCTGGTCCGCGCCGGCGCCCCAGCGCTGGCCGAGGACCTCGACCTCCCCTTCGTTCGGCTGGATCAGCCCCTCGAGGATCTCGACGGTGGTGGTCTTCCCGGCGCCGTTGGGCCCGAGCAGGCCGAAGCACTCGCCTCGTTTCACCGAGAGGTCGAGCCCATCCACGGCGACCACGTCGTCATACCGCTTCACCAGGCCTGTGCAACGCAGCGTCAGCTCGTTGGGGTCATCCATCGCGGCGAGCTCGTTGGGGGTCATCCATCGCGGCGAGAATGTAAGACCGAATCCCCGCGGGAGCAACGGTCGTTTTCAGGCGCCGCGCGCCGGCGGTCAGGCTCGTCGATGCCGCGGGCCCGGCCCCGGAGCCACAGGATCCGGGGCCGATCCCCGGGCTCGGCCGGTCGACGTTGCTCGCAGCAGCGGTAGGGCGAGCCGTCCGGCCCCCGCGGCGAGAGGAGCCGCACCACGTCGTCCAAGTGGGCCGCGATGTGCTCGTCGACCTCTTCGGCGCTCAGGGTCTGAGGCTCTGCCTCGGTGGGTTCCTCGTCGAGATTGAAGGAGCCGTAGAAGCTCCCGCCCGGCCTCAGGATCCGCAGGAGCTCGGCGCTCATGGCGGGAAAATCATGCACGTGATCCATGGCATTGAGGGTGAACAGCACGTCGACGCTGTCGGTCGGCAGGGGGATCGAACGCTCGTCGCAGGCGACATACTCGTAGCCGTGCGCGGCCAGGTCGAAGGCGCGGCGATACACGTCGGCGAGCACGTCGATGCCGATGCGCCGCTTCGCTGCGGCGGCCCAGCACAGGCTGCCGCAGGGCCCGCAGCCGAAGTCCGCCACCACCTTGCCCGCCAGCGCCGCCGCGTCCCCGTGCTCGGTGAGGCCCAGCAGCCGATGCTCGTACCACAGGTTCGACAGCCGCCCCCCGGCGATGCTCTCTTGACGTTTCCAGTAGTGCAGCTCTGCCACGTGCTTGGTGTCCCTGACCCCATAGCGCCAGCGGAGGTAGGGGTAGCTCAGTAAATGCCGGTACGCCGCCCGGAGGAGGGCTGTGAGTGGGCGCAGCTGCTTGGGAACCATCGGTCTTCTCCGCGGTGCGAAGACGGTACAATAGCACGCCTCACGGCACGGCCAGCAAAGGAGTGTGTCCGGTCCGGTCACCGGCGTCTGACCGGCGTCTGACCGGCGGCTCACTTGACTTTTACCACCCCCTGATAGCAGGCTGTAACCAGAGTCACAGATCCAGGAGGACACCCTATGACCAGGAAGCGGTTGTTTTTGCCATTGCTGCTCGCGTGCGGAGGGCTGCTGGCCTTCGTCGTGGTCGGCTGCGGAGAAAGCGGCGGCGCCGCCGACCCGGTGTGCGGCAACGCCGTGCTGGAGGGCGACGAGGCCTGTGACAACGGCACCCTGCCGGGGACCCTCGCCGGCGGCGCGTGCACAGACACCTGCACCTGGCGGGAGTTCGATCCGGACACCGGCGCCAGCGGCGGCAGCGGACGAGAGGCCGCCGTGGCCATGAACGCCCGCGGCGACTTCGTGATCGTGTGGCAGGGCCGGGACGGCACCCTCGGCGGCGAGCGGTTGGACGTCTTCGCCGCGGTGTACGGCGCCAACGGAGCCCTGCGGGCCCCGGTCTTCAGGGTGAATCAGGAAACCGCGATGGATCAGATGTACCCGTCGGTGGGCATCGACGGCGAGGGCCGCTTCGTGGTGGTCTGGTTCACCTCCGACGAGGCGGGCATGGCGGTGAATCCGAGCCTGGACAACGTCTCCATGCGGGCGTTCCTCGCGGACGGCACTCCGGCCACGGACGAGGTCCAGGTGAACACCTGGACCGACGGACCGCACGGCCGGGCGTACGTGGCCGTGAACAACGGCGGCGACATGGTGATCTCCTGGAGCAGCGACGGCCAGGACGGCGATCTGATGGGAGTGTACGCCCAGCGGGGCGACTCCGGCGGCAACCTGCTGGCCACCCCGCCCTTCCAGGTCCACACCGTCACCATCGACGACCAGGAGAACCCGCACGTGGGCATCTCCGAGTCGGGTGAGTTCGTGATCGCCTACGAGTCCTTCGGCCAGGAGGAGTCGTGAAGCACCTGTCGCGGCGTCTACGCGCAGCGGTTCTACGCTGACGGGACGCCCAACGGCCTGGAGTTCCAGGTCAACGTCTTCGAGGAAGGCGACCAGTTCTACCCCAGCGTGGCCATGATGGCTGACGGCGGCTTTGCCATCGGCTACCACCAGTCTCCCCTCACGGGCGACGACTTCGAGGTCATGGCTCGTCGCTTCAGCGCCAACGGTGACGCGAAGGCGAACGAGTTCCAGATGAACACCTACACCGAATCCTTCCAGCAGTACGTGCGGATCACGGCCGGCCCCGCGGGCTTCTTCGCGGTCTGGCAGAGCCGAGGCCAGGACGGCTCCGGCTTCGGCGTGTACGGCCGCTCCTTCGACGCAGTGTTCGGCGAGGACACCCAGGAGTTCATGCTCTCCGAAACCGGCGAAGGGTTTCAGGAGTACGCCGCCGTGGCCGCGGGCGGGGACGGCCGCTTCGTCGTGGTCTGGCACCAGATGGACAGCTACGGCAACTTCGAAATCAAGTCCCGCGTCCACATGCCCCCCGTAGCCCCCTCTCTGTAGTCCCCCAGAACCGTCCGCGACCTGCCTCGGCGTAGTTTCGGCACCAGACTCGGTCCTGAATTCTTGGACGAATGTGATCGCCCCCCGTTCCGCCGTTTCCCGCCTCGGCAAAGTGGTATTCTGGGTCGGGTCAGCCGAGCAGGCATTGCAGGAGGGTCCCGACCATGGTGCAGCACGTCACGCACGACATCCCGTTCGATCGCTCTCACCCCATCGCCGTGGTGGCCATCGGGGGCAACTCGCTCATCTCGGACAAGGAACACCAGACCGTGCCCCACCAGTGGGACGCGGTGCAGGAGACCGCGCGCCAGTTGGTGAACATGGTCTCCGAGGGCTGGACGGTGGTGGTGACCCACGGCAACGGGCCCCAGGTGGGCTTCATCATGCGGCGTAACGAGCTGGCCGCCGCCGAGCTGCACACCACGCCCATGGACCTCATCGTGGCCGACACGCAGGGCGCCATGGGCTACATGCTGCAGCAGAGCATGAACAACGAGTTTTTGCGTCGGGGGCTGTACCGGCGGGCCTTCACCATCGTCACCCAGGTGGAGGTGGACCCGGCCGACCCCGCGTTCCAGAACCCCTCCAAGCCCGTGGGTTCCTTCCTCGACGCGGCCACGGCCGAGCTCCGACGGGCCGAGGGCTGGCACCTGGTACAGGACGCCGGGCGCGGATGGCGGCGCGTGGTGCCGTCGCCCGAGCCCATGGACATCGTGGAGCAGGACGCCATCATCGACGCCGTGAAGACGGGCTGGATCGTGGTGGCCGGCGGCGGCGGGGGCATCCCCGTGGTGCGGGACGAGGCGGGCCGGTATCAGGGCATCGCGGCGGTCATCGACAAGGACCGCGTCTCGGCCCTGCTCGCCACGCGCCTGCACGCCGACCTCCTGGTCATCTCCACGGCCGTGGAGCGGGTGTCGCTGCACTACGGCCGCCCCGAGGAGGTCGACCTGGACCGCGTCAGCCTCGAGGAGGCCCGCGCCTACCTCGCCCAGGGCCACTTCCCGCCCGGCTCCATGGGCCCCAAAATCGAGGCCGCCCTCGCCTTCGTGGAGCAAGGCGGCCGGCAGGCCATCATCACCGACCCGCCCAACCTGGGCCGGGCCCTCCGCGGCGAAACCGGCACGCGGATCCTCCCGGGTTGATCCCGGCCCTCCTCCACCAACGCATGACTTCGATCCTGCGGAGGACCAGCCGCGCCATGACGAATCCCGCGGCCGTGAGGCTCGGCACGCCCGGCCGTTCGCGAGCTCGCCCCACGTCCGTGCCGGCGAGCGGAGCGTGCGGTGTTGTCAGCCATCCCGAGCCGGGTAGTATGTCGTCCAGATAGGAGGGTGACGATGACGATGACGATGACGATGACGATGAGCGACCGGTCCGTGCGGTGCGGTGTGCTGCTGCTGCTCTTATTCATGGCGATGCTCTGGTGTTCCTGCCCGGCGCAGTCGAACCAGACGAAGACCCCGGATCCCCGGGCGTCGGGAAACCCTCTGCTCCAGCAGTCCGATGCGCCCTTCGGTGTGCCCCGGTTCGATCGGATCCGGGCGGCCCACTTCGTCCCGGCGTTCAAGGCCGCGATGGCGCGGCATTGGAAGGAGGTCGAGGGGATCGCCAAGAGCGGAGCCGAGCCGAGCTTCGGCAACACGGTGGAGGCCCTGGATCGAAGCGGGGAGCTGCTGCTCCGCGTGACCCGGATCTTCTACGGGCTGTACGGCGCCAACACCAACGACGAGCTGGAAAAGATCGCCAAGACGGTGACGCCGCTGCTGTCTCAGCACCAGGACGACATTCTGCTCCACGAGGCGCTGTTTCGGCGGGTGAAGGCGGTGCACGCGAAGCGGGCTTCGCTGGGGCTCGACGTGGAGCAGTCGACCCTGCTCGGCGAGCTGTACCTGGACTTCGTGCGGGGGGGCGCGGACCTGGACGCCTCGGGGAAGAAGACGCTGCGGAGCCTGAACACGAAGCTCGCGCTGCTGCAGCTGAGCTTTCGGCGAAACCTGCTGGAGGAGAACAACCGCTTCACGCTGGTGCTCCACGACCGCAAGGACCTGGCCGGGCTGCCGGACCGGGTCGTGTCTGCGGCGGCCAAGGCGGCCGCGGCGCGGGGCCACCGGGGCAAGTGGGTGTTCACGCTCCACAAGCCCAGCCTGATCCCGTTTCTGCAGTACTCCCAGAACCGGACGCTGCGGGAGAAGATGTTCCAGGGCTACATTACCCGTGGGAACCACGGGGACAAGCTGGACAACAAGCAGATCCTCAAGCGGATCGTGGCGCTGCGGATTCAGAAGGCGAAGCTCCTGGGGTACCGCACCTACGCCGACTTCAAGCTCCGACGGCGGATGGCGAAGACCCCGGCGAACGTCTACAAGCTGCTCGACCGGATCTGGAAGGTGGCTCTCCCGGCGGCCAAGCGTGAGGCGGCCGCGCTCCAGGCGCTCATCACCAAGGAGGGCAAGGGCTTCAGGCTCCAGCCCTGGGACTGGTGGTACTACTCCGAGAAGCAGCGGCGGGCCCAATACGATCTGGACGACAAGGAGCTGCGGCCCTACTTCAAGCTCGAGAACGTGCTCCAGGGGGCCTTCACCGTGGCGACGAAGCTCTACGGCTTGAGCTTTGCCGAGCGCAAGGACCTCCCCGGGTTCCACCCCGAGGCGCGCGCCTTCGAGGTGCGGGAGCAGGGCGGCGCCCATGTGGGCATCCTCTACGTCGACTATTTTCCGCGCAAGAGCAAGCGGGGCGGCGCCTGGTGCGGCTCCTTCCGTCGGCAGTGGAAGCGCGACGGGAAGCGGATCGCGCCGTTGATCACGAACGTGGGGAACTTCACCGCGCCCACCAAGGGCAAGCCCTCGCTGCTCAGCTTCGAGGAGGTGGAGACGCTGTTTCACGAGTTCGGCCACGCCCTGCACTCGCTGCTCAACGACACCACGTACCCGGGCAGCACGCAGGGCGTCAAGGTGGACTTCGTGGAGCTCCCGTCGCAGATCATGGAGAACTGGGCGTCGGCCCCCCAGGTGCTCAAGCTGTACGCGCGGCACCACGAGACGAACCAGCCGATCCCCGACGCGCTGATCGCCAAGATCAACCGCAGCCGGCACTTCAACCAGGGCTTCGTCACGGTGGAGTACATGGCCGCGTGCTATCTGGACCTGGCCTGGCACACCCTGGAGCGGCCGCCCACGGAGGACGTGAACACCTTCGAGGCCAAGGCGCTGGCAAAGATCCGGATGCTGCCCGAGATCGTGGTCCGGTACCGCAGCTCCTACTTCGCGCACATCTTCAGCGGCGATTACTACTCCGCGGGGTATTACAGCTACCTCTGGGCCCAGGTGCTCGACGCCGACGCCTTCGAGGCCTTTCGAAAGGCCGGGCTGTTCGACGGTCGGACCGCGCGGGCCTTCCGGCAACACATCCTCTCCCGCGGCGGCGCCGAGGACCCCGGGGTCCTCTACCAGCGCTTCCGTGGGGCCGAGCCCCGCATCGAGCCCCTGCTGGCGCGAAAGGGGCTGAACTAGCGGAACTTTCCAGTCGCTCAGCTCGTCATCTTTCCGGAGGCCGGAAGGAGCGGTGCCGACCGCTTCGCCGGCGGACGTCACAACGGAGAGGAGCTACGCGAAATCCATGAACAAATCCTACTTTTCAGCCGCGCTGATGACGATCCTGCTCGCAGCGGCCATGGGGCCGTCCTGCAACGGCGACGACGGCCCCGATCCGGCCGAGGTGTGTCCGAGCATCTGCCAGAAGGAGGCGGACTGCGACCTGCTGGGCACCACGACCTATGACGCCTGCGTGGCCGAGTGCCTGGGCTTTGCCGACAACATGCTGGACGACTACCTGGAGGCCCTCGCCGCGTGCACCGAGGAGAAGACCTGCGCCGAGCTGACCGCCGGGGTCACGGCTCAGGGGATCTGCTACGAGGAGAACGAGGCGCTCTGCACCACGAACACCGACGACTGGGTCGAAGCCGCCTGCCTGACGTCGCTCTCCTGCGACGGCATCGACGATCCCACCCCGCAGCAGCTCCAGGAGTGCATGGATCGCATGCACGGCGACGGCAACATCCTGATCTGCTTCGAGCCGAGCGTCATCGCCAACTTGACCACCTGCGTGGAGAGCGCCACGGAATGCAACCCCAGCCCCATTCCCCACTGCGCCCTGGAGGTGGTGGGCCTCGAGCTGGGCAACTCCGGCCACAACCCCTAAATGCCGTGATGGGGTCAGACCCCATCACGGCATTCAGCGGCTCAGCGCTGCTCCCCGCCCGCCTGCGCGCGGTAGGGCCTCGTCGGTGGTCGCGGGTTAGGCGGTTTGGCGCCGGCTCGAGGTGTATGCGGCCGCGAGGAGGAGGAGCGCGCCGGCGGCGATGTAGACGTCGGCGAGGTTGAAGATGGGCCAGCCGCCCAGGTGCACGAAGTCCACGACGTAACCCCGTCGCAGCCCGTCGATGAGGTTGCCGAGGGCACCGGAGACGGTGAGGGCGAAGGCGAGGTGAACGGGCCAGCGCTCCCGGCGGTGGAACCACCAGACGCCGAGGAACAGGGCGAGGACGGCGAGACGGATCGCCGCCACGGTCGATCCCTGCGGAGCGTTGGGAAACCAGCGCTCGGCGCTGAAGGCGAAGCCGCGGTTCTTGGCGAGGCGCAGCTCGAGGACGTCGGCCACGAGAGGCTTGGAGCGGCCGTCGGAGAGGGAGTGCTCGGCGTAGCGCTTGGTGGCGTGGTCGCAGCCCACGAGGCCGATCACCAGGGGCAGCAGGCAGAGCGCGATGGCGAGGCGTTTCATGTCGAATTCAACGCGGCGGAGGGGCGGTGTATTCCCGAGCCTCATCCGGCCGGGCGGAGCTCCGCTTCGGCCCCGCGCCTGTCGCTCTGGCATCGGCCCCGAGCGATGGGGCCCCATTCCGGAGATCGATCCGCCACTTCGTGGCTCACTTCGCCCCCCCCGCCCCTCCGGGGGTCGCCCTCGCTGCGCTCGGAAGGTGCCGAAATTTGCACCGCCGTGAATACAGACCCTCGATGTTATAGTGGATCGAGCGAGCAGGGGCATGGATCGTCGTATCGAATCTCCAGAGGAATTCGAGACACTGATCGGCGCCACCCTGGGCGGCCGGTTCCGTGCGCTCGAGCCCATCGGTGAGGGCGCTATGAGCGTCGTCGTCAAGGCCGAGCACGTGGACCTCGGATACGTGGTGGCGATCAAGGTCCTGCGCAGCGAGTTCCTGCCCGACCGTACGGCCGTCAAGCGTTTCCGTCTGGAGGCCCGGGCGGTGAGCCGCATCTCCCACAGAAACATCGTTTACCTGTCGGATTTCGGCCAGTGCGACGACGGCCGGCTGTTCATCGTCATGGAGTACATCGACGGGGAGACCTTGCGCGTGCTGATGGAGCGCAAGGGAGCGCTGGGGCTGGGGCGGGCGCTGCGCGTGCTCGTGCAGATCGCCGAGGCCCTGCAGGCCGCGCACGCGCATCGGATCGTACACCGGGATCTCAAGCCGGAGAACATCGTCATGGTGCATCAACGCGGGCGGGGCGAGGTGGTGAAGGTGCTCGATTTCGGGCTCGCCAAGATCCTCCGGGTGGAGGGCGAGGAGGGCACGGCCCTCACGCAGACCGGGCAGACCCTGGGCACGCCCGTGTACATGTCCCCGGAGCAGTGCGCCGCCGAGCCGGTGGGCATGTCCGCGGACCTGTACACCCTGGGCGTATTGGCCTTCGAGCTGGCCGTGGGCCGCCCGCCCTTCCAGGGACAGATCCTGCGGGTGATGTACGCGCATCAGGCCGAGGAGCCGCCCAAGCCGTCGGACCTCAATCCGGAGCTCGCCGCGATCCCGGCCTTCGACGCCTTCGTGATGCGCTGCCTGCGTAAGAAGCCCGAGGAGCGCTTCACCTCGGCGGACGAGGCCCTGGCGGCCTTGATCGAGCTCAGCAAGCAGCTCATGAAGCACTCGCTGCCGAGCCCGGTCGAGCGGGGTGACGACGGGCTCGTCAAGGCGCCGCAGACCCTGGGGATCATGGCCGTGGCCCGCAAGCGCGCCGAGGGTGAGCTGGAGCCGCTGCCGGAGGTCATCCAGCCACCCACGGCTCCGCCGAGCTGGGAGAAGCACATCACCCGGTCCCTGTGCGCCCTTCAGGACGCGCACGACGAGCTCTCCTACGCGACCCACCACCAGCTGAACCAGGTCCGGTGCGCGGCCGAGGCGCACGCCGATTCAGGGGCCGGGGGCGAGGAGATGGGGCAGGTGATGGCGGCCCTCAGGCACGAAGAGCAGGCGCTCTTCGAGCTCTCCTTGGACGCGGCCCTGATGCACTCGTGGGCCGAGGAGGTGGAGCACCGCCACGAGAACCGCCACGTTCTGCTTCGACACGCGGTGATCGATCTCGCCCAGGAGCGGGACGAGATGTGTGAGGCGCTGGCAGTTCCGGCGCGCGCGGTGCAGCCGGCCCCGCTCGAGGGTGGGCTGGCAGGTCCGTCCACGGTGGAGCGGCAGCACGCGCTACTGGCGGACGTCATGTTCCAGATCCGCGAGCTTGAGCGGCAGCAGGCAGCGCTCGGTCGGGAGCACCGCGAGCAGCTCCTCGCCGTGGACGTGGCCCTGCACGACACCCAGGTGCAGCGCCGCTTCCACGGCCGGCGCCAGGTGGAGCTCAAGCAGCAGCTCACCAACCACGTGCCGCCGGAGCACCTCCCAGACCCTGGCAGCTCTCCCACGATGGCCCTGGCCGCCGTGCCTAAGCCCGACTGAGCAATTCTCCCGGGGATTCGGTATAACCGTGCCACCTCCGTGCTCGAATCGCGGAGGAGGAGGTGTTGAGATGAGACGTTCCGCAGTGGCGTTGGCGCTGGGATTGGCGATGTTGGCGGTCGGGACCGTGACGGGCTGCGGCAAGGCCGCGAAGAAAGCCGCGGTTTTCAAGCCCGGGGCCATGGAGCAGTACGAGAACCAGGCGCTCGGCTTTTCGATCAGCAGGCCCAAGAACCTGGGGGTGGCGCTCGGCACGGACTTTGCCCTGTTCGAGGCGAAGGGCTTCCCCAAGATCAAGGTCCGGCTGATCCACACCAAGGAGAACAGCACGGGCTCGGGGTCCACTACGTCCATGGGCAAGCTCGAGCACAAGGTGTACGCGCCCATGCGCAAGCTCGTGTGCTCCTGCGAGGACATGGGCAAGCACGAAGACCTGGTGAAGAAGATCTGCCGGAGCCTGAAGAACACCAAGGACGCGCCGAAGAAGCCGAGCGTGAAAATCGACAAACCGAAGGTGCAGGGCAAGCTCAAGCACGGGGACGCCTACGCCAAGGCGCTGCTGGGTATCGAGGCGCAGATCCGCGCCTGCTGGAAGGCGGCCGTGGCCGGGGATCCGAAGTTCCCCGGGGGGAGCCTCGGCTTCCACGTGGTGTTCAAGCCGGACGGTCAGCGCAAGTCCTGGAGCCTGACGCGCTCCTTCCGGCACGCGTCCCATGAGCCCCTGACCCGGTGCGTGGAGAAGCTCTTCTACTCTGTCAAGCCGGAGCCGGACAACGTCGAGGTGACCGTCGATTGGCACCTCCGCTTTGAGCTGTACTAGGTGTGATGATGCGATTGTTACGACGAACCACTGGCCGCTGCGGCGTTCTGGCCGGGTGCGGTGTCCTGGCCGGGCTGTTCGCGCTGGCGATGGCCCCGTGTCTGTCGGCGTGCGGCGGAGAGGGGACCGTGGTCACCACGGAGGGGATCGCCAGAGAGCAGGACGGCTGGCTGGCCGGGGATCTGCACCTGCACACCAAGTACTCGGATGGCTGGGACCCGACCGCGATCCTGATCGCCTTGGGTGAGTATCTCGAGTCGGACACCTTTGTCCGGGCCCACCCGGAATACGCCGGCAACGGGCTCGACTTCCTGGCGGTCACCGATCACCGGACCCTGGACATCCTCGACGATCCCGACTTTGTGAGCGACCGCCTGATCCTCATCGCGGGCCAGGAGATCGGCGGCCCGGCCCACGCCAACGGGTTTGGGCTCACCACGGTGGTGGATCACGATCCGGACGGCGACGGCGCCACCCTGGACGACTACCGGGCCGCGGTGGACGCAGTCCACGCCCAGGGTGGGCTCTTCTCGCCCAACCACCCGTTCGACAAGGACACCCCGTTCCCCTGGGACATTCGCAGCCACGACGCCATCGAGGTGTGGAACAGCGGCTGGGCGCTGATCTCGGCCACGATGGACAGCTCGGACATGGCGGCCTGGGAGGCGGCCCACGGCCCGGCGAGCCCCATGTTTCTGCGCGCCACCCAGGAGCAGGGGCGGGGGAACGGCTTCCAGATCCTGCGCTGGTACGAGGCGCAGCTCTCCCGGGGCGTGCACGTGGCCCTGGTCGGCGGCAGCGATCGTCACACCGGCTTTCCGCCGGGCTTCCCCACCACCTGGATTCGTGCCGGCTCACCAGACGTGGCAGGCGTGCTGGACGGGATCCGGAGCCGACACACGTTTGTCTCCCGGACCCCGGCCTCGACCCAGCTGCTGTTGACCGTGGAGGTGGGCGGCGTCGCCTATGAGATGGGGGACGCCATTCCCATCCCGGCGGGCGGCGCCGAGGCGACGATCACCGTGCGCGTGGGTCGCGGCGACGGCGGCCTGCTCCGGCTCCTGGGCGGCCCCGCCGTGGAGAGCGACGCCGCGCTGGAGGACGCGCCCCTCGGCGAGGTGATCCTCGAGGAGGCGGTGGCGGGGCGCGACTTCCTGACGCGGACGGAGCTGACCGTGATGCCGGGCGACTGGTTCTACCCCTACGTGCTCGATCCCCTGGTGCGGGCCGACGCCACGCCGGAGCAGGCGGAGCTGGCGCGGAAGATCGCCGCCGAGGCCGTGAGCATGTCCGGCGACGCGGTGGCGGGGCTGGCCAACCTGGTGGTGGACATCCTCGACAACTTCGATCTGCTGTTCGACGCCACCGAGTGTGACGCGGGCGAGTGGCTGCCGGACAAGCTGCAGTGCCTGCCCCCGGACGACGACGGCATGGCCACCTTCTACGTGCCGGATCTCTTCGACCGCGCGCTCAACGCGGTGGTCGACAACGATCAGCTCACCGACTGGTGCATGGGCGCCGTCGGATCGGCCGTGCTGTTCATGAGCGAGTAGCTGGCCGGGGCCGGAGTAGCTTCTTGTAGTGCGCGATGAGGCCGTTGGTGGAGCTGTCGCGGGCGGTGACGGGGGCGTCGCCGCGGAGCTTGGGGAGGATCGCGTCGAGGGGCGCCGGATCGGTGAGGTCAGACGGGTGCCGAGCGTCTCGCGTCAGGTTGGGGCCAGCCAGATCTCGTGCACGCGACGGGCGCTCTGCCCGGTGAAGAGCGCAAAGGCGTAGAACACTCCCATGGGCGCAGAGTCAGCGTGTGGAGACGCTCACGAATGGGCCAACGGCTGCGCCGCACCGCGTTCGGAGAGGGCGTGTTCGGCGCGATCGATGATCTCGTCCTGGATGTCGCGGTTCAGCTCCACGAAGTAGGCGTTGTAGCCGGAGATGCGAACCAGCAGGTCGCGGTGCTCCTCGGGGTGGGCCATGGCCTGGCGCAGGGTCTCTGTGGAGACCACGTTGAACTGCATCTGCATCCCACCGAGGTCGAAGTAGGCGCCGGCGTACGCCGTCATGCGTTCCACGACGTCGTCATGGGAGTCGTCGCTCCCAGGGACGACCTTGACGTTGAACGCGATGTTGTTGGGCATGCGAGTGGCATCCAGTCCGGCCACGGTGCGAATCTGGTCGGTGAGTCCGGCTCCCGAGAGGTGGGAGGGCGTCAGCCCGGGGGTGAAGGGCTTGCCCCTGAGGCGACCGCTGGGAAGCGCCCCCGAGAGCATGCCAAAGGCCACGTGGTTGGACATGGACCAGTAGCCTGGTAGGTACTGGCCGCCGCGGTAGTGGGGGCTGGCCTGATAGCGCTGATAGACGAGCTCCATCACCCGACGTGCCATGTCAGGCGGCGCGGGATGGTCTTGACCGAACTTCGGGATCCGCCTCAGGATCCTCTGACGCAGGCGCTCGTGGCCGGCAAAATCCACCGCGAGGGCCGCGAAGAGGGAGGCCAGATCCAGGCTGCCGTCGTCGAAGACGAGGGTCTTGATGGCCACCAAGCTGTCCACCACGTCCGCCAGGCCAATCATGGCCGCGCCCGAGCTGTTGAAGGTGGCGCCGCCGTGCACCACGTCCCGCCCGGACTCCATGGGCCCGGTGAACAGCGCCGAGAGCAGCGGCGTGGGCTTGATTTTCTGGTGGGTCCGCCCGAGCATGTTGTTGGCCTCCACCGATTTGTCGATGAGCCACCCCAGCTGGGTCTGGAAGATATCGAAGAACTCGTCAAAGGTCTCGCAGTCGGCGGGATCCGGTGTACGGGGCCCCACCTGCTCCTGCAGCACCGGGTGCACTCCCCGGTAGAACGCCATCTCCAGGGGGGCCACCAGGTTGAACATCATGCAGTTGGTGTGCCCCAGGTGGCGACCACAGATGGTGGGCTCCACGCAACCCGTGGCGGTCCAGTCCCGGGCATCCCGCTCGGGGAACCCCTGGGCCACCAGAGACGACACCATGGCGTTGTCGTTATGAAGCGACGGCGTGGCGCCGGTCAGGAGGTTCACCTCGGAGAGCCGACGCAGGTAGGCCTCGGAGTTCACGCCCGGCGCGAAGCGGGCGTTCATGTTGGGGTCCCGCAGATGGAGCATCTCGGTGGCCTTGAGGAAGATCCACGTCAGGTCACAAACCGCCGAGTCCCCGTCCGGCGTCAGCCCCCCAAGAGTGATCACCTGATTCTCCGAGGAGCCCCCAAAGAGCCGGCTCCCCACGTCCGGCACCATGGGCAGATGGTCGGTGGCCTTGATCATGAAGGCGCACACCAGCTCCAGGGCGCGGTCCACGGCGCAGCGCCGCGCCTCGGGATCGGTGATCCCGGCGAGGTCCCGCTGTAGGTAGGGGTTCAGCCAGGTGTCGAGCCGCCCCAGGGTCAGGCCGGCGTTCATGTTCTCCTGATGCTGGGCGACAAAGAGGATCCAGGTGGCCTGCAGCGCCTCGTGGAGCGTCTCGGCGGGGTGCGCCGGCACCCGTTCGCACATCCGCGCCAACTCCAACAGCTCCTCCTGACGCGCTGTCGCCTCGGGGGTGTCCTTGCCGACCTGCTCGGCGCGCTCCCGAGCTTCCTGGGCGAGCCGCCGCGAATACACCAGCACACCCTCGAGGGCGATGTCCATGGCGCGATAGAGCGCGCGCCGGTCCTCGTCCTTTGCCGTCGCCCCTCTCTGTCGGGCCTCTTCCTGCAGGTCCAGCACCCCCCGTGACAGCGCCCGCGGAAGATCGATCACCGTATGTGACAGCGCCGCGTTCTTCCACATGAAGTACAGCACGAAGCGCTCGTCCAGCTCTAGCACGTCCGGCCGGTGGTTCTTTCGCCTAGTCCACTCCCGGACGTTGTCGTCCATCCAGTGGGGGAACACATGGCGCCCGAGGATCTCGACGTCCTCGTCGGAAATGCGATACGGGTTCTGCTCCCGCGCCTCCAGGGTCAGCAGCTCGGGCCACAGGGCGGTCCCCACCAGCTCGGGGAACAGCAGGACGCCGAGATCCTGGCTGGTGGTGGTTCCGGCAAAGAGGTCGTCCTCGCTCAGCCGAGGGGCTTTGTGGGTCAGAATATGACGCAGCGCCCGCGCCTGTAGCAGCACTGCTGGCTCTTTTCCATGACCGTTGCCGCGGCCGTTGCCATTCCCGTGGTGACGTGCCTTCGCCCGCAGCACGTACTCGGTGAGCAAGCGCGGTCGTTCGCTACACACCGTCGGCTCGGCGTTTCGATAGCGCCAGAGCTGGTGCTTGATCCGTGGGAAGTGGTCCAGATCTCGATCCGCCAGGTGTGGATCGTCAAGGTACTCGACCTCTCCCTCAGGCCGCTCGCGACAGGGCTCCCCGCGCGGGTAGGCAGGGAGGTCCTGCCAACGCGCCGGGCGTGGCGTTCGGCGGCGGCCAGGCTCGGGTGAGCGCTTCTTCCCCCCCCGCTGGATCCATTGCGACATGAACCCGAACTTCAAGAGGTAGGAGAGGTTGCCTTCGATGACCAAGCTGTTGTCCAGCAGCATGTCAAAGGTGTCCTCGCCGTTGAAGAAAGCCCGCATGTGCGCCCGTTCCTTGAACCGCACCGTGGTGTCCGCCGCGCGGTGCGGGCCGCTGCCCACCCACATCCAGCCGTTCCTGCACTCGATGTGCGCCCCTGCCCCCCGGTCCCAGTCCACGAACTCCAGCACCGCGTCGAACGTGAACGCCGTGCCTGTGTCCGGGTGCTCATCCCGGAGATGAAAGCGCTGTCGGGGGTGCATGTTCATGATCCCGGCCAGCGCGAGCAGCTTCGCCTGAACAATGGCCGGCGTGAACCGTTCCTTCGCCCCGCGCAGCAAAGCCCCCACGGTGCGCCCCACCCTGGAGCCACCCTCTTCGATCCGGCTGCTCTCCATCAACGACATCTCGACTTCCTCCCCGCTGCGCTAAATGCTAGGCAGACGCAGACAGTTCTTTGACCTCGGCGACCCAGCCCGCGATGACGGCCTGCAAGGCAGCGAGCACTGCGTGGGCCTGCTCCTCGTCGGTCTCCAGGATCTGGTTCATGGCCAGCCCGTCCAGCACCGACAGCACGAACCGCGTCCAGGCGTCCAGCTGCGGATGCTCCGCCGACTCCATCCCCAACAGCAGCGCCAACGTCCGCCGCGCCTCCCCGAAGAAACGCTGGTTGACCTGGGCGAGCAGCTCCCGGAGGTCGGCGTCGCTCCGGGACGCATTGACCAGCTCCTGCCACGCCTGCAGCGTCGGCCCGGTGTAAATGGCCCACAGCGCCTCGACGGCGGAGCCGAGCCCCGCCGCTGACAACCGTCCGCCGTGTGACGCCCGGAACTCGGTGTGTCGGCGCATCAACAGGTGCTCCGCTGCCGCCGCGACCAGGGACGCCTTGGTGGGAAAGTGGTGCAGCTGGGCGCCGCGCGACACCCCCGCGATCCGGCAGATCCGGGGCCCGGAGGCCCGGGCGATCCCTTCCTCCACGATGCACGTGACAGTGGCCTCCAGCAGCTTCCGCCGCGTGGCAGTGCTCCGCTCCGCCTGGGTGCGCCGGACCTTTCCCTCTGGTTGCTCTCGCTCTTGCGTTTCCGTCATGACCCAGACGTATCAACGAAGAAACAAACAGTCAAGCCTGATTGTATCTTCGGCGCTGACAGACCTGCAGTCTTCTATAGGAAGTCATTGATGTCATTGATCTTTAAATGAAATTATCTGTCGCTGCTGCCAGATAAACTGGCTTTCGTGGACCCCAAAATGCAAGGCTGGGCTTAGGCCGCCGTTCAGCGCAGCTTCTTGTAGTGCGCGATGAGGCCGTTGGTGGAGCTGTCGTGGGTGGTGACTGGGGCGTCGCCGGGGAGCTCGGGGAGGATCGCGGAGGCGAGCTTCTTGCCGAGCTCGACGCCCCACTGGTCGTAGCTGTTGACGTTCCAGATCACGCCTTGCACGAAGATCTTGTGCTCGTAGAGCGCGATGAGGCGGCCGAGGGTGCGGGGGGTGAGCTGCTGGTAGAGCAGGGAGCTGGTGGGGTGGTTGCCGGTGAAGCAGCGGTGGGGGAGCAGGGCGTCGATCCGGTCTTGGGTTAGGCCTTGGGCCTCGAGCTCTTGTTGGACGACGGCGCGCTCTTTGCCGACCATGAGGGCCTCGGTCTGGGCGAAGAAGTTGGCGAGCAACATCGCCTGGTGGTCGCCGAGGGGGTTGTGGGAACGGGCCGCCGCGAGGAAGTCCGCGGGGATCAGGTGGGTGCCCTGGTGCAGGAGCTGGTAGAAGGCGTGCTGGCCGTTGGTGCCGGGCTCGCCGAAGATCACCGGGCCGGTGGTGTAGCCGGCGACGGCGCGACCGTCGCGGTCGACGCCCTTGCCGTTGGACTCCATGTCGGCCTGCTGCAGATAGGCCGGGAACCTGTGCAGGTACTGATCGTAGGGCAGCACGGCGTGGCACGAGGCGCCCCAGAAGTTGGTGTACCAGACCCCGAGCAGCGCCATGATCACGGGGATGTTCTCGGCGAGGGGCGCGGTGCGGAAGTGCTCGTCCACGTCGTGGCCGCCCTGGAGCAGCTCCTCGAAGCGGTCCATGCCGATCACGCAGGCCACGGAGAGCCCGATGGCGGACCACACCGAGTACCGCCCGCCGACCCAGCTCCAGAACTCGAAGCGGTTCTCGGGCTGGATGCCAAAGGCGGTCACGGCCTCGGCGTTGGTGGACAGCGCCACGAAGTGTCGGGCCACGGCCTCTTCGGCGCCGAGGGCGTCGACCAGCCACTGCCGGGCCGCGCGGGCGTTGGCCAGGGTCTCCTGGGTGGTGAACGTCTTGGAGGCCACGATGAAGAGGGTGGTTTCCGGGTTCACCTGCTTCAGGGTTTCGGCGAGGTGGGTGGCGTCCACGTTCGACACGAAGCGCGCCCGCAGCTCCTGCGGCGCCCGCGGCCAGTAGGCGCGGAGCGCCTCGCTCGCCATCACTGGGCCCAGGTCGGAGCCGCCGATGCCGATGTTCACGACGTCGGTGATGCGCCTGCCGGTGTGGCCCTTCCAGTCGCCCGAGCGGATCGCCTCGGTGAATCCGCGCATCTGGTCGAGGACCGCGTTGACCCGGGGCATGACGTCCTGTCCGTCCACCGCGATGGGGCGGTTCGAGCGGTTCCGCAGCGCCACGTGCAGCACGGCGCGGTCCTCGGTGACGTTGATCTTGTCTCCGGCGAACATGCGCGCGATCCAGCGCTCCAGATCGGCCTGTCGGGCGAGGTCGAGCAGGAGCTCCATGGTGCGGGCGGTGATGCGGTGCTTGGAAAAGTCGAACAGCAGATCGCCCAGCGCGAGCGAGAACTTCTCGAAGCGCTGCGGATCGCCAGCGAACAGCTCACGTAGGTGGGCTTCGGAAAGCGTCTGCTGGTGGTCCCGCAGCGCCTTCCACGCCTGACTCTGACTGATGATAGACATCGCGTCTGCGCTCCCTTCCTCCCCGCGTTGTCCCAGCGCGAGGGGATGCTACAGTTGTTTCTTGGCCTCGCTCACCACCCGCTCGACGGTGAAGCCGAACTTGACCAGCAGGTCCTTCAGCGGCGCCGAGGCGCCGAAGGTGTTCATGCCCACGATGGCGCCGTTTCGCCCCACGTAACGCTCCCAGCCGAGGGGGTGGGCCTGCTCCACCGCGACCCGCGCGTCCACCTCCGGCGGCAGCACGCTGTCGCGGTACTCCCGGCTCTGGCGCTCGAAGATCGCCCAGGACGCGAGGTTCACGACCCGGGTCTTGATCCCGTCCCGGGTGAGCTGCTCGGCCGCCTCCAGGCAGAGCGCCACCTCGCCGCCGGTGCCGATGAGGATCACCTGGGGCGTGCCCTCGCAGTCGGACAGCACGTACCCGCCCTTGTCGAGTCGCGGCTTGGCGTATTTGGTCCGGTCCAGCACCGGCAGCCCCTGGCGGCTCAGGATCAGCGCTGTGGGCCGGCGGGTTTCCTGCATTGCCAGGCGCCAGGCGTCGGCCGTCTCGGCGGCGTCGGCCGGGCGGATCTCCACCACGCCGGGGGTCGCCCGGAGGGTGGAGAGCTGCTCGATGGGCTGGTGGGTCGGCCCGTCCTCGCCCACGGCGATGGAGTCGTGGGTGAACACGTAGATCACCGGCTGCTCCATCATGGCGCTGAGCCGGATGGAGGGCTTTAAGTAGTCGCTGAAGATCAGGAACGTGGCCACGTAGGGGCGCAGCCCGCACAGGGCCATGCCGTTGCCGATGGCGGCCATGGCGTGCTCCCGGATGCCGAAGTGCATGTTCCGGCCCCCGGGGTTGTCCGGGGACAGCACGCCCGCGTCCGCGCAGGACAGGTGCGTCTTGTTGGACGGGGCCAGATCCGCGGAGCCGCCCAGGAGCCACGGCACGTGCGGCGCGATGGTGTTGAGGGCCTGGCCCGACGCGCCGCGGGTGGCGACGTTCTTGCCCCCCGGCTCGTAGGTGGGCAGGTCGGCGTCCCAGCCCTCGGGAAGCTCGCCGGCGATGATCTGGTGCACCTGCTTGGCCAGCTCCGGATGCTCGGCCTGGTACTTCTCCAGCAGGAGCTTCCAGTCGTCCCGGGCCCGGCGGCCGCGGGCGCCCAGGCCGGTGGCAAAGCTCTCCGGGACGCCGTCGGGCACCAGGAACTTCGCGTCCTCGGGCCAGCCGTAGCTCTTCTTGGCGAGCTTGATCTCGTCTTCGCCCAGGGGGGCGCCGTGGGCGTCGGAGGTGTCCTGCTTGTGGGGCGCCCCGTAGGCGATGTGGCTCGCCACCGCGATCAGGGTCGGGCGCTCGGTCTCGGCCTTGAAGGCGGCGTAGGCCTTTTCCAGCGCGGCGAGGTCGTTGGCGTCGTTCACGACCTCGACGCGCCAGCCGTGGGCCCCGAAGCGCTTGACCATGTCGTCTGACCAGGTGAGCGCGGTGCTTCCATCGATGGTGATCCGGTTGTTGTCCCAGATCCAGCAGAGGTTGGAGAGCTTGAAGTGGCCGGCAAACGAGGCGGCCTCGGCGGAGATGCCCTCCTGCATGCAGCCGTCGCCCGCCAGGGCGTAGACGTCGTAGTCGAAGAGCGCGAAGCCGGGGCGGTTGTACCGCGCCGCGAGCCAGCGGCCCGCCAGCGCCATGCCCACGCTGTTGGAAACGCCCTGTCCGAGAGGCCCGGCCGTGGTCTCCACGCCCGTGACCAAGCCGTGCTCGGGGTGCCCGGCGCAGCGGGAGTCGATCTGCCGGAAGGCCTTGATGTCGTCGAGGGTCACGGCGGCGCGGTCGGTCACCTGGCCGTCCTTGACCTCCTTGTGGCCGGCGAGGTGGATCAGCGAATACAGCAGCATCGACGCGTGCCCCGCCGACAGCACGAACCGATCCCGGTTGGGCCACAGGGGATCGCCCGGATCGAACCGCAGCACGCGCTGCCACAGACAGTACGCCATGGGAGCCATGCCCATGGGGGCGCCCGGGTGGCCGGAGTCGGCGGCCTGGACGGCGTCCATGGAGAGCGTCCGGATGGTGTTCACGCAGGTCTGGTCGATGTCGTGCAGGGTGGGTGCCACAGGGTCCTCCTCGGGGGCGAATCTCGGCGCGTCTTCGCGTTCGAGGCGTACTATAGGAAACGCGGACCCCGCAATCGAGCGGAAAGTGAACGCGCGGATCAGAAATGTCGCGGCGGCCGATCTCAGCTGCGCAGCGGAACGGATCGGAATCAGGTACATCTTCCGGATTGGTGTACGATTCGGTATGGGCTCGATCTACGTTGGCAACCCTTTGGTAGTATTTGAGGTCCCAGCAGGGGATGGGGTTTGCCTTAGTGTAATTGTGCATATATTATTCACCCGGTTGCCTCGGCCCTGGTGAGACGCCATAGGGTTCCGGGGTCGACTCCAACTCCTACTCTCGTGGACCAACCGCGCCCAGGGGCGCGGTGCTGCTCAGGTTGCTGCTAAGTATGGATCTCCAGAAAATCTTCATGAAATTTTCCCTGCTCGGTGCAGGGTGGGTCCTGTGGCTGCTGGTGATTCTGTCGATCATCAGCGTGTCCATCATGGTGGAGCGCACCATTGTCTACGTCCGGCTGGCGAGCAGGTTCGGGGAGCTCTCCGAGAAGCTGCGCGCCTTCCTCCGGGCGAACGACACCAGCGGCGCCATCGAGTACCTCGATGCTGCCAAGGGCGCAGAGGCGGCCGTGGCCGCGGCCGGGCTGCGGGAGGCGGACCGGGGACACGCCACGGCCGAGGAGACCATGGTCGGGGTGCGCAAGCGCATGCGGCTCGTGCTGGAGCAGAACCTGGCGTTTCTGGGCACCGTGGGCAACAACGCCCCGTTCATCGGGCTGTTCGGCACCGTGCTGGGAATCATCAAGGCGTTTCACAGCCTGTCGGGCGCCGAGTCCGCGAACTTCAAGGTCGTGATGGCGGACATCTCCGAGGCCCTGGTGGCCACGGGGGTCGGGCTCCTGGTGGCGATCCCGGCGGTGGTGGCGTTCAACATCTTCAGCCGCCGCGTGCGCGGGATCCTCACCAACTGCGAGGCGGTGGAGCACCTCGTGCTGGCCCAGCTCAAGGGGGAGCCCCTGGGCGGCGACTCGGGCGGCGGGGGCGAGGACAAAAAAGACGAGACTGACTGACGGGTCGGCGCCCTGACCTGCGGGTCCGGGCGCCCCCCGGGAGAGCGAGCATGGCCGGGAAGACCAGCTCAGATGATGACGGCGGCCTGATTGCGGACATCAACGTCACGCCGCTGGTCGACATCACCTTGGTGCTGCTGATCATCTTCATGGTCGCCGCGCCGATGATCATGAAGCAGGCCATCAAGGTGAACCTGCCCAAGGCGGCCACGGGCAAGACCGCGCCGGACACCTCGGTGGCGGTGACCATCAAGATGGACGGCCGCGTGTTCTTCATGATCAGCAAGGGCAAGGCCGAGACGGTCCGGTTCACCGTGACCAAGGCCGGCAGCGTGCTGTACGCCGTCAAGAAGGCGAACGACCGCGACTTCTCCAACGACGCCGGAAGCGACATGGGGTACCTCACGAGCTACCTCAAGGAGGAGGCGCGCGTGAACAAGAAGATCCGCGCGATCCTGTCGGCGGACAAGGACGTGCTGCACGGCAAGGTGGTTTCCTACATGGATCTGCTCAACCGGGTGGGCATCTCCCGCTACGCGGTCAGCGTAGAGAAACCGTCTAAGGGGCCGAAGCAGTGATGCGCCGTGATGTCGGCACATCCGTGCTGCTCGTGCTGGCAGCGGCCCTGTCTCCGGCGGCCTCGGCCCGGACGCCCGCCCCCCGGGACGTCGCGCCCCGAAAGCCGCTGGTGGTCTACCCCAAGCTGATCAAGTTCGTGCCCGCCGTATATCCGGAGGAAGCCCGCAAGGAGGGGCGCGAGGGCGTGGTGCGGCTGGTGGTCACCGTGGGCGCCGACGGCAAGGTCACGGCGGTGGAGGTGCAGAAGACCGCGGGCAAGGACCTGGACGCCGCGGCCGTGAAGGCGGTCCGGCAGTTCCTGTACTCCCCGGCGACGGTGAACGGCCAGAAGGTGCCGGCCAAGATCCTGGTGGCCTACCCCTTCAAGCTGCGCCGTGATGACCCCCGGCCGCCTCCCCGGCGGGACGGCAGGCCCGTGGCGCGCCGGCCTCCCCGGCGGCCCCCGGAGCTGCGCCCGCCCCCGCTGCGCCCCCCCTCTCCCGACAAGGCGCTGACCGAGCTCGGCGGGCGGGTGCGGGAGAAGGGCACCCGGAAGCTGGTGGAGGACGCCGTGATCGTGGTGTTCGAGCCGGGGCCGGGCAAGGCGGGGATCGGCAAGCAGGTGGCCCAGGCCGAGTCGGACGCCAAGGGGCGCTTCAAGATCGCCAAGCTGGCCCCCGGCAAGTACGTGGTGATGGTGCGGGTCGCCGGCTGCTATCCGTTCAAGGTGAAGGAGAGCCTGACGCCGGGCGTGCGGCTCAAGGTCGACTACTACGTGGAGCGGCGCTCCTATGACCCCTACGAGACGGTGGTCACGGTCAAGGCCGAGCGCAAGCAGGTGTCCAAGTACACGGTGGACCTCGGGGAGGTGCAGAAGATCCCGGGCACCCAGGGGGACGCCCTGCGGGCCGTGCAGAACATGCCCGGTGTGGCCCGGGCGTCCTTCGGCGGGGGCGCGCTCATCGTGCGGGGCTCGGCGCCCCGGGACTCGCGGGTGTTCCTGGAGAGCGTGGAGATTCCGCAGCTCTACCACTTCTTCGGGCTCACCTCGGTGTTCAACTCCGACATCCTCCGCGAGATCGTGTTCATCCCGGGGAACTTCTCGGTGGCCTACGGCCGCGCCACGGGCGGCATCATCGATGTGAAGACCCGGGCCGGCAAGACCGACCGCTGGCACGGCTACGTGGACGTGGACATCTGGGACCTCGGCCTGCTCCTGGAGGGCCCCGTGGGCAAGGGCTCCATCGCGCTCTCGGCGCGGCGGAGCCACATCGACGCCATCCTGGCGCTGATGCCCAAGAGCGTCACCGGCCCGAGCTTCAGCCTCGCGCCGGTGTATTACGACTACCAGGCCATGTTCGACTACCCCGTGGCCAAGGGGAAGTTCAAGCTGCTGTTCTTCGGGTCGGACGACCGGATCAAGCTGCTGCTCAACGAGCCGAACGACTTCGATCCGTCGGCCCGGCAGATCTCCACCACGACCCTCTTTCACCGGGTCCTGAGCTATTGGCAGCGCAAGTGGGATGACAATGAGCTGAAGCTCATTTTGTCGGGGGGCTACTTCGAAAACGAGTTCTTCCTCAGTGAGTCGCTGCGGCTCAAGCTCCAGGTGGCGCGGATCAACTGGCGGGCGCACTACACGCGGAAGTTCCACAAGACCCTGTCCATCCAGTTCGGGCTCGTCGGCGAGTCCACCACGGCCTGGGTGGACTTTTCCGCCCCACCGCTTCCCCGGGAGGGGGAGATCCCCCAGCCGCTCTCCGCCCAGGAGGTCCAGTCCTCCAGGCTCAAGGGCCAACTCGTGAGCCAGGCCCTGTTCGTGGAGGCGACCTGGAAGCCCAACGACTGGCTCACCCTGATCCCCGGGCTGCGCCTGGACTACCTGCACATCGGGCCGCTGGACGGCGTGACCTTCGACCCGCGGCTCACCACCAAGTTCAAGCTGCACAAGAAGCTGAGCCTGAACCTGGGCATCGGCCTGTTCCATCAGGAGCCTTTCTACACCGAGCTCTTCCCGGTTTCAGGCGGCAACCCCAACACCAAGCACGAGCGCTCCCTGCACGCGAGCCTGGGGCTCGCGTGGCAGGCCCGACAGTCACTGTCCATGGAAATGACGGGGTTCGTGAAGTACCTCTGGCGGCGCATCGCGGGCACGTCCATGCTCGTGTGGCGGGACGGAGAGGTGGTCCGGGAGAACGTGGCCAACCAGGGCAAGGGGCGCATCTTCGGCGGAGAGATCCTCATCAAGAAGAAGCCCGACCGGGACTGCCCCAAGTGGCTCAAGCTCCAGAAGTGCTTCGGCTGGATCAGCTACACGATCCTGCGCTCGGAGCGGCAGGACGAGCCGGGCGGGAACTGGCGGCTCTTCGACTTCGACCAGACCCACATCCTGACCATCGTGCTCTCGGGCGCCTGGCCCGGCGGGTGGGAGCTGGGGATCCGCTTCCGCCTGGCGTCGGGCAACCCCACCACGTTCTACCAGGGCGGCATCTACGACGCGGACGGGGACAACTACCTCGGCCTCCCCGGCCAGCAGAACGCCGAGCGGTTGCCGCTGTTCCATCAGCTCGACATCCGGCTGGACAAGAAGTTCGTGTTCAAGAAGTGGATGCTGTCGATCTATCTGGACATCCAGAACGTGTACAACTACCAGGCCTCTGAGTTCGTGGTTTACAACTTCAACTACACCGAGAAGAGCTACCTCAAGGGCCTGCCCATCATCCCGTCCATCGGCGTGAAGGGCGCCTTCTGACGTGGGAGGGTCGATGATGAGAATGCGTCCGCATCGCCACCGCCGTCTCCCTCGCCACTGCCTTCGGTTCGCCGCCCTGTCGGTGCTCCTCGCAATCACCACTGCCTGCCTCGATGACATGCGCGAGGCGTCGGAGCTCATCGACGCGGGCCAGGTCATCGGCGTCCGCGCCACCCCGCCGGAGGTCAACCCCGGAGACCGCGTCACCCTCGACGCGCTGGTACACTGGCCGAGCGGCGAGCCCACCCTGGTCTGGCTCGTCTGCGTCCCGGACGTGGGGGACACCCTGATGAGCTGTCTGTCCAACCAGCTCGGGCAGTCCCTCGAGCCGCCCCTGTGCGACCTCGACCCCTCGGCCCGGCTCTGCCTGGCCGGCATGAACGACACGGTGAACTACCGCGTGCCCGAGGGCATCTTCCCCGACGACGGGGAGGACCACACCTTCTTCGTGAACCTGCTCGCCACCGACGGCGGCGATATCGCGTCCTGCTCCGACACGCTCATGGGAGGCGCGCCCACCGACACCTGCCTGCTTTCCATCAAGCGCGTGGTGGTGTCCTACAAGGATCCCGCCGAGCTCAACGTCAATCCCATCGCCTCCCGCTTTACGCTCCAGGGCCGGGACCTGGACCCCGACGCGGTGGAGACCGTGGACTCCACCGAGCCGGACATCGAGGACTTCGAGCTCCGCGTCGGCTTCATCGTGGACGCCGCCAGCGTGGACGAACTGTTCCCGCCCGACGAGGAGCCCACCTCCTACGAGCTCGTCGTCTCCTGGTTCGCCGACTGCGGCGCGGTCGAAAAGGAGAAGAGCTTCGTCTACTGCTCTCCCCTCGAGGACACCGGCGAGCCCTTCTGCGAGCCCGCGGTGGTCACCTGGACGCCGAAGACCACGGGCGAGTGCACCTTCCACGCCGTGGTGCGCGACCTCCGCGGCGGCGTCGGGTTCGTCAGCCAGCGCTTCCTGGTGCAGTCACTCTGACGACCTGTTCCCGGCCGTGAGGCACACCGGCGCTACCGGAGATCACGCAACCCGCGACGAGCCCCGGAGGGATATGGGGAATTGGTGAAGCCAGACGAGGAGAAGGCGCTACGGCTGCAGCCGGATGTACTTCGTGGAGGCGACGTCGTCGTGTGCCGAAACGCGATCCCTGCGGATTCATGCGATTTCCATCGCCGATGTTGCGGGCGCTCGATTCGCTCTTCCGCCACGGGAAGACCTACGGGCTACCGCAAGCGCTCTACCCGACCGGGGTCCAGACACTGGCTTGGATCATAGGACATCGGCGATGCAGGTGCCGTCGCCGGCGACTTGATCCCACACCGAGCACCACATCCCGGGCGCGCAGCACAAACCCGAGGTCGCGCCACAGGCCGCGCCGGCCGACGAGCGCTCCTCGGGCTCCACGCACGTCCCGGGGATGTCCGCGATGCGCGGATCGGGTTGGCAGCAGAACAGGTCCGAGACGCAGCCGATAGGGTCCTTCGCGTGACCACCGCAGGACTCGCCCAAGCCGGCCTTTTCCTCGCTACAGGCCCCGACCCCGACCCCGCAGAGCGCGGCCGCGGTGACCAGGGCGACGATCACGGCACTTCGGAGCATGGGGGTCACCTCGGGGCGATGGTGCGCCACGCCGATCTGTGGCCGCACGATACCATGAAAGCCCTCGAAGATCTGGCCCTGGTTGGCGGAGGGTGCAGATCCGCGGAGGGACATGATGCGGATCCCGGTTTGGCGGGATTTCGCGTACTTGGTTTCGGCAGCGCTACTCGTCGGCGAATCGTGGTGTAGAATCTTCATCCTTCTCCCCCAGGGGGCTGACAAGCTCCGGAC
>JBDRSE010000191.1:0-4089 GCA_043825095.1 bacterium | reverse complement strand
AGGGGCTCCATGATGAGCTCGGTGACTCCGGAGGGGGTTGGCCAGGGGCGGGCGAGCTCGTAGCGCACCTTGCCGTTCGGGAGCACGGATATTCGCCGCTGGGAGAACGGTGCTCGCAATCCATAGCGACAGAGCCCCTCGAGGCCTTCGCGGTCGTGGGCCTCCACGGTGCGCGCGACGTGCAGAGAGAACCCCCCGGCGGCGGTGCAAAGCGCCTCTGCCAATGACGGGTGGTCGGGTTGCTCCAGGCCTCCGAGCGGCAGCGCCCGCTGGGGCCTGACCGGCGGGCGCAGGGCGACCGACAGGGCGTGCTGCAGGGTGGCCTGCTCGTCGTCGGGATCGAGGGAGTCGTCTTCGCTTTGGGCCAGGTATCGGCGGGCCTCGCTCTCGAATTGCCCCTTCACTGTCTTGTTGAAGCGCTCGCAGACGCCACGCCCCTCGGACACGTACGGCTTGGAATGCACGACCTTGATGTCCAGCAGCTCATTCTTGCACGCGGCGTGAAACCGCTTCGTCTGGAAGCTGGGCCCGTTGTCGATGTAGAGCAGGTCGAAGAGCCCGTGCACGAGCAGCACCCGCCGGAAGCCGAAGCGCAGCACCGCGAAGTCCTCGTGCAGGTAGTAGCGGCCATCGAGGATGTCTCGGCTGAAGTGGTCGATGAAGACCAGCAACAGCGCCTTGCGCGCCTTGTCGTCATGCCCCACCCGGACATAGGGCCCGTGGTGGAAGTCGGCGACCACCAGCTCCAGCGGCGCGTCGGTGCGGACCTGGCGATAGGTCTTGTTGCCCAGGCGATGCAGGCGGCGCCGAGACAGCGGAACGTGTCAACGAGTTTGAGACAGTGGCGGTTCGCATTTAGTGTAGCTCCCCTTCCGTCGAATCGACCGGCTGCCGAGGCGGGTTGATCCACACCTCATGCGGCGCAGCGACTAGCCGCGGGGGGCCGTTTACAAATCGTTCTGGATGGACCTGACGGGCGTCGCTGCGCTGCTTGGGCATGAGCGCACGCAGGCCGCCTGCGCTGTACTGCTTGAGCCAGCGCCACAGCGTCCGCTCGCTGACGACGAAGACCTGGCCCTCCAAACCGAGGTAGTCGCGGGAAGCGGCGTCCTTGATCTCGGCGGTGACACCGGTGCCGTCGGCTTCCGCCGCTTCGGCGATGATCCGGTAGCGCAGGGCCGCGATTTCCAGTGCTCGGTCTTCCCTGTCGTCCATTCCTCCCTTCTAAAGCCCCACCCCGCTCAGGTCACCGTGCAACGGCGGGGAGGATTTCGTGAGCCAGAAAACCGCGCCCAGGCGTCGCTGCTGGTCCACCAGAAGCCGCACCAGGCCGCAGGAAAACCGGGCCAGCCGCACGCCACGCTCGACCAGCAGATCCGCCAGCTGGTCCAGCAGATGCAGCACTGCCCCGGCTCGGCTCTTGACCACGGTCCCGCCAGGTAGCCCCCTGCAATCCAATCGGGTGCAACTGCGCATCAGCTCGGCGGGCTCCGCGAGCGCCTCGACCCACCGCAGCCAGCGGCCCACGCTACGACGGGAGCAGCCGTGCTCCTGGGCGGTGGAGTCCTGCGTCTGGCCGCCCACCGCGACCGCGCTCACCGCCGACGCCACCACCTCTAGCGAGAAGCCACGGTGCGGATATGCATCCCGCTCGTAGACCGTCCAGCTTCCGCGCGGGCAGTCCTTCGACGCGCACTTGGCTCGACGCCGCACCTCCGGCTCGGGCTCCGGGCCGGAGTCCCCCTGTCGGACAGTGCAGGCCTCGCGTTTGCCATTCCACCACGTCGGTCCCGCGCAATCGAGACAAGGCGGTGGCCGATCATCGTACTTGCTCTGACGAGCGTTGGGCGGTACTTCCATCTTGAGCCCCCGTTGGACCGCTCCCTCACGGTTTTTCCGCCAAGAAAATGGTCGTGGGGGAGCGGGGCTCACCTTAACGCCTGCAGCGAAGCAGATGAAGTAGACTCGAAGGAACCGAGGAAGAAGATGGAGGCGATCTCGCCTCCCCGAGGCGAAGTAGATGAAGAAACCTCGAAGGAGATGTGGAAGAAGATGGAGCTGTCACCCAGCTCCTAACTGTCACACTACGTGAGCGGATCCCCGTCAGATTGCGCGGGCGCTAACAAAGGGCACCCCAGCGGACATGCGGCCGAGCCGCCCAGATGAATGTCGACGGAACGGGCCGATTCAGCTCAGTGTCCAGAGTGGTTGCTTGCATTCTATATCCCCATGATGTATTGGGACTTCTCAGCGAGTCCGATTTGCCCACTTTTATCACTTGTGGAGGCCGGGCAGTCCCTACACCAGAGTTACCTCCCGAGCCCGAAAGGAAGAGTCAGTATGCTGAATGGAAACATGGTTCGGTGGTTGCTGGCCAAGACTGGCAGCGGCGCGCTCGCGCTCGCACTGATCCTCTCCGGCTGCGTTGATGACGGCGGCGCGTCCGGAGAAGGCTGCCCCACCGGGCTCACCGATTGCGATGGGCTGTGCGCCAATACCGACACCGACCGTGCCAACTGCGGCGGCTGCGACGATGGCAGCGGATCCAATACGTGCCTGGACGGTCACGTCTGCTCGGGCGGGCAGTGTGTGCTCTCGTGTCAGGACGGGCTCACCCACTGCGACGGCCTCTGCACTGACACCGGCACTGACCGCGCCAACTGCGGCGGCTGCGACGATGGAGCCGGCTCCAACACCTGCCTCGACGGTCAGGTATGCTCGGGTGGGCAGTGTGCGCTCTCGTGCCAGGACGGGCTGACCAACTGCGGCGGCCTGTGCACCAACACGGACTTCGATGCGACCAACTGCGGCGGCTGCGACGACGGCGCGGGCTCCAACGCCTGCGCTGCCGGGGAAGCGTGCGACGAAGGACTGTGCGTCGACATTGACGAGTGTAACCAGGGCTTGCTGACCTGCGATGCCAGCGCCACCTGCGTCAATACACCGGGGAGCTTCGAGTGCGTCTGTAACTCGGGCTACGAGGGCGATGGTTTCACCTGCGTCGACGTCGATGAGTGCAGCGCGGGCACCCACTCCTGCGCTGCCGACGCCACCTGCGCGAACACAGTTGGTTCTTACACGTGCACCTGTCACGAGAACTACGTCGGGGATGGCCAGTCCTGTCAGCACGTCTGCTTAGCGGCTGTCGTTCCGAATTGCAGCGGGCTGCCCAAGTCCGCCTGGGATACGCCCAACGGGATTTGCTGGGTGGCGAGCGCGGTCCAGGACTGCAATACGGTCTGCGGCCAGATCCCGGGATTTGCTTATCAGATGATCTCGGGTGCCGTGCTCAACGATGCTACGGTCCTCTCGATTGCCACTACCCTGTATTCCCACACGACGTATCCTGGTTATTGCGGGCAAGTCGAAGAAATAACGGCATTTTCCGGAGCGAACTATGAACCGGGGTGGAATACCACGAGCATTACACTCTCCCCCTCTGGATGCGCGGGCTCCCCGGTCAACCCGATCCACATCAACTATGCCACGGGCACCTCGGCCTCTATCTCGGAGGCGTCGACCTTCCCGCACGTCCCCTATGTCCGAAACGAAATGATGTCCGGATGTAGCGCGTGTTCCATGGATATGGAGTATGCGCCCATCTCCCCCTGTCCGTGCACACTGGTCCCATAGGCCACAGCCCCCGGGGCGATGGATTTGACCCGGCCGGCCCCCCGCCGCGTTAGCCGCGGAGCAGGAGCTCCCAGCGCTTGTGGAGCCGCGCGGTGGTGGCGCGGAGCCAGCGCTCCTCGACCTGGCGTCGCTTGGTGAGGCCGGACCAGTCGGGGTTGCCCGGGGCGCCGGGGTAGTCGGGGAGGGCGATGTCTTTTACCTTGATCGCGCGGCTGCCGGCCGCGGCGTCGTCGAGCTTCGTTCGCCGGTAGGCTTCGCGGAAGGGGACGCCGCGGGCCACCAGGGCGAGGGCGCGTTGGGTGGCCAGGAGCTCGGGACGATAACACAAATCATGCTGACTTTTGCCTGTGCGCTCGAGTATCAGCGTTGAGCGCCGGGGGTCAGGATGCTTGCTTTGGGCTGCGGTGCTTTTGTGAACGGGTGGCGTGGGGCTCAAACGAGGCGCGGAGGACCCAG
>JBDRSE010000190.1:0-53282 GCA_043825095.1 bacterium | reverse complement strand
CGAGACCTGCGACGACGGCAACACCGTCTCCGGGGACGGCTGTAGCGCTACCTGCGACATCGAGTCCGACGACGACTCCGGCGGCTGCACGACCTCCGGCGCGAGCTCCACGCCCGCCCTCCCGGTCCTGCTCGCCCTGCTCGCCTTGCTCCTGTTCCGACGCCGCCCCTAACGACTCCGCTCAGGGACCAACACAGTTGGTCGGGTTGGCGCAGCAGGGATCGTCGAGGTCCACGAGACAGTCCTGGTCGTTGTCCAGGTCGTCACCGCAATCGTTTTCGTCGGGGGGAAGGTACGCGCAGGTGACCTCGGCCACGGTGTTGGGCGGGGGATCGACGCGACGGGCGATCACGAGCTCGCCGTAGTTGGAATCCGAGCACTGCGGCTGGTAGCCGATGTGCCAGCAAGCGGCCACCGGCAGCGCGGCGTCGCGCGAGTCCGGGTGGCCGGCGCTATAGGCCAGGGTGCGGTCCCGGTTGCCCACAACGTGCTCCCCGCTCGGGATCACCTCCAGGCAGGGCGGCACCGCGGCGCGAATCTCCTGCGGCGTACCTCGGTCCCGGACGTCGACGACCAGGCAGTCGGCAAGGCACTGGAGGTTCACAGCACAGGTCTGCGCGGCGTGCGGGCTGCCGTACTCCACGCCCGGATCGGCGCAGCCCGCCAGGGGGGCGGGGAGGCACTGGTACTCCAGGGGCAGGGTGATGCGGTCGCCGAGCCCGAAGAGCGACGGCGTGTAGTCCGCGGAGCACGCCGAGCTGTAGGCCCACGCGTGAAGGTCCTCCTCGTGGTTGAGCGCGCTGACGAGCTCGAAGACCCGAACCGCCCCGCAGCCCGGAACTGGCAGGTCCACCAGACAATTGAAGAGCTCGGGAAGGGTGGTGCCGAAGTTCCGGCAACGCGGACAGCCGGTTTCCGCATCCACCAGATAGGTCGTAGTGGGCTCGTGATCACACTGCGAGGGAGTACAGGAATGGGAGAGACAGAGCCCTCCCGGGGTCTTTTGCACCTCACAGCCCTCGGGCTCCACGTCGACGATCCAGTTGACGCCGTTTAGCTGGGCGCCCGAGCAGCTCCCCCGGACGAGCTTCCCGGCATGGTCCTCCGGATCCTCGCAGTAGGTGATGTTGAAGATCCCGGTGCCCAGGTCGGTGGACACCACCCCGAGGTGCAGGTTGGGTGCCCCTCCGGGCAACGCCTTGAGGGAGTCGATCAACCCGTGGGCGTTCTGCTGGAGGTTGGCGATGAGCTCGGCAGACCACAGGGAGTTGTCCACCACGAACAGCAGGTCCACGGCGTCGTTGGCGCTCTGCTGAAACGTCGGGACGTTTGGGTCGGTCTGGTTGTTCTGGTTGCCGGGATCGCCCACCGACCGGCTGCCACAACCGACCGTCAGCGCCAGGCTGCCGATCACGACGGACAATACGACTGCGCGTCGTCTCCACGAGAAATCAGACTCGGGGCCTCCGAAGATCCAGTCCTGGGCAAGACAGCGATGACCCATTGTCCATCGACCCCACGCAAAAGGAAAGTGCGCATGCAGTGTTTCAAGTGTTGCAATGGCCGCCAATTGCAACATGCTCCCCAACGTCGTACGCCTGTAACTGCCTGAAAATCATTGGTCGTATTCCTGGCACCCATCTTGAATAGGAAACCCGGCGAGGAGCAGCGCAATGAGTACAAAACAGACACTGGTCGCATTGGGAGTGACGGTCGCAATGGTCGGAATCGGCTTATGGCTTTTTGATAATCACGCGGCCCAGGGCAAGGACGTACCGGCCGGCGCGCTGGTGGTGGACGTCCGGACCCCGGGGGAGTTTTCGTCCGGGCACTATGACGGGGCGGTGAACATCCCGCTGTCACAGCTCCGGGGGCGGCAGGGCGAGCTCGGCGGCAAGGACCGCCACATCATCGTGTACTGCCGCTCGGGCAGCCGCAGCTCCTACGCGAAGCGCTTCCTGGACCAGGCCGGGTTCACCCGGGTCGAGGACGGGGGCGGGCTCTCCCAGATGCGTCGGAGAAAGCGCGCGTCCAAGTCGGCCCAGCCCGGCGCTGCCGCTCCGTGATCCCCCACCGCCACGTCGGCTCGATCAGGGCGCCTTCTTAACAGGTTTGTCGATTCCCACCGCCTTGATGATGCACTTGCGGCGACTCTCGCAGTCCTCGTGCTTTTTCACGCACGCGCGCGTGCGCTTCACCTCTGGCTTGTCAAAATCCTGCTGACAGCGCGCGATGAACTCCCGCCTGGCCAGCCTCGACGGCTTCTGCCCTTCGGGGGCGCACTCGGCCACCCGGTCGTAGAGCTCGGTGCAGCGCTGCTTGCGATTGGTACAGCCAGACAGCCCGAAGACCAGCACGACCACCAAGATCACCACCAGCACGCTGATGGCGATGTACGCGATCATGCCGCTGGACTGCTCGGCCGCTTCAGCGGCGAGCCTCCGCTGCTCGGCCTCGGCGATGTGCGGCTCCAGCTCTGAGCGGTGCACCAGCCCGTCCCCCACGAGCCGCTGCAGGAACCGCTCGTCTCCCGGGGATTCCAGCACGAGGAACACGTCCTCCTGTGGCCTGTCGACCAGGGCCACCGCCTGGCTCGTCACCACGTTGGGCACCAGGGCGTAGCTGATCGAGCCTCCCTGTTCGATGACCGTCAGCAGCTCCTCGAGGGACGCGAGGCGGGTTTCGCGATGTCCCCGAAACAGCGCGTTCCACAGGGGCGCGACGGCCAGATCCACAGCCAGCCGGTCGTGAAAGGTGCCGCGATAGGACCGCAGGTCGCTCGCCGGCCACAGGGCCTGACGGATCACCCGGCGCGCCCAGTTGGCGTCGAACCCGGCCGGGGACTTGCCCAGCCCAAGCGCGTTGGCCAGGGCGCGCATGCACCCCTTGCGGGCCTGCTCCACCTCCCGCCACACCGCAGCGTAGGCCTCATCCTGGAGGATGCCGGACTCCGAGATGTCCATGCGCAGCCGGGCGCCCTCCACCACGGCGAGGAAGCCGTCCGGCAGCCCGCCGAGCTCCCGGGTCGACACCCAGATGCCGTCCATGAGGAACCGCACCTCGGACCGGCGCGGGAGCTCGGCCGTGAACGCCGCCCGGCCCGTGATGTCCGGCGCGGCAATGACCTGATGCGCCCGCCCGTCCTTGATGGTCGGCCCCCCCGATACCACCTTTCCCTGCACCTCGACGACGATGGACGCGTACTGGCACCGCTTCCAGAGCAGATCGATGAGGGCCCGCCGATCCCCACCCTCTGCCGCGTCGGTTTCCGGGCCACAGGACTCTGCCGCCCGCGGAGACTCGACCTCGATCTGGGTCCCGTGCAGCGGCTTCTGGGCGGCCTTGAACTCGTCGTCGCGCCGCGGCCGAAGCAGCAGCTCCGCGCCCTGCTCGCCGTCCCCTGACCGCACGCGCACCGCGCGCGGCTCCAGGGACATCGCCGCGTTCAGGCCGATGGCAAGCGAGTGCAACCCCTGCCTCTGGACTCCCGCGGCAGAAGTGAACAGCTCGCTGTAGAGCCGCTCGAAGTCCCGCACCGTGAAGGGATCCCCGTCGAAGTCCACGCGGACCCCGCCGGGGTCGATCCGGAACTGCACCCGGGTCGCGCCCTGCCGCACCGCCGCCTGGGCGAGCTTGAGCAGATAGAACCGCCGGTCCGGGAGCTGATACTCCCGCAGCTTCTCCCGCGCGACGTCGCGGTCCAGGGTGAACTCCCCGCTGGCGACCTCGGTCCCCCCCTCCTTGAGCGAGGCGATCAGCTCGTCGGCCGCGCGGTGAGGCTGTTGCTCCGACTCGGACATGGGTCAGCGATACCGATCCCGGTGGTGAGAGTCAACGGCGCGACCCGCTCACCTCATCATCAGGTCGAGCACGCGCCTGCCGTAGGCGATGGGGTCCGGGAGAGAGGAGCCCTCTGCGAGGAGAGCCTGCCCGTAGAGCAGGTGCGCGAAGTCGGCGATCTGCGGGTCCTCAGCGTTGGCGTCGTACAGCTCTTGTAGCTTCTCGAGCACCGGGTGCTTCGGGTTCAGCTCGAGGATGCGCTTCTGGTCGGGCACCTCCTGGCCGGCCTGCTTGAGCAGACGCTCCAGGTTGGCGCTCAGGTCCTGCTCCTCGCCCACCAGGCACGCCGGCGACTCGGTCAGCCGGGTGGAGGAGCGCACCTCCTTGACGTGATCGTCGAGGGCCTTTTGAATCGCCCCGTAGAGCGACGCGTGCGCTTTGTCCAGCTCCTCCCGGTCCTTCTCGGCCTTGGCCTTGTCCTGTTCGGAGCTGAGGTCCACGGCGCCCTTGCCCACGGACTGGAGCTTCTTGCCCTCGAACTCCCCGAGCACCTGCACCAGGATCTCGTCCACGGGATCGGTCAGGTAGAGCACCTCGATCTCCTTCTCCCTGAACGCCTCGAGGTGGGGCGACCGCTCCACCGCGGCCCGGGACTCCCCGGTGATGTAGTAGATCACCTCCTGGTCCCCCTCCATGCGCGCGACATACTCCGTGAGGGTCGTGAGCTTGGACTCGTTCCGGGAGGACGCGAACAGGAGCAACGGCTTCAGACGATCCTTGTTCTCGCGATCCGTGCTGATCCCCTCCTTGAGCGCCTTTCCGAAGGCAGACCAGAAGGTCCGGTACTTCTCCCCGTCCTCCTCCTGCAGCGCGGCCAGCTCGTCAATCACCTTACGCACCACGCGCTTGCGGATGAGGCTCACGTGCCGGTCCTGCTGCAGCAGCTCCCGGGACACGTTGAGCGACAGGTCCGGGGAGTCCACCACGCCCTTGACGAAGCGCAGGTAGCGCGGCAGCAGCTCCTCGGCCTGATCCTTGATGAGCACCCGGTTCACGTAGAGCTGCAGGCCGTACGGCTGCTCGTACTGGAACAGGTCGAAGGGCGGCTTCGCCGGCAGAAAGAGCAGCGCGCTGTACTCGAAGGTGCCCTCGGCCTTGAGGGTGATCACATGGAGCGGGTCGTTCCAGTCCCGGGAGATGTGCTTGTAGAACTCGTTGTACTCGTTGGCCAGCACCTCCGACGACGGCCGCGTCCAGATGGCCTTCATGGAGTTGACCGTCTCCCAGGTCTTCACCAGGGTGGTCTTGCCCTCGCCGGCCTCGCCCTCGGCAGCCTTGCCCGCGGCGGCCTTGCCCGCGGCGGTTTCCCCGTTGCCGCCGTCGTCCCTCGTCTCCCCGGCCTGGGTTCGCTGCCGGGTCGTCTGGAGCTTGATGGGATAGGTCACAAAGTCCGAGTACTTCTTCACGATGGACTTGAGGGTCCACTCGGCGGTGAAGTCGGCCATCCCATCGTCCACGTCCGCGTCCTTGAGCTTCAAGGTGACCGTGGTTCCCGGCTCGTCCCGCTCCGCGTCGGACACCTCGAAGGAGCCGTCCCCGGTGGAGGTCCACCGCGTCGCCCCCTGTTCTCCCACCCGCCTGGTGATCACGCTCACCTCGTCGGCCACCATGAAGCTGGCATAGAAACCCACCCCGAACTGCCCGATGAGCGCCTCGAGGGACGCCGACTCCTTGGCCTCCGCCAGGGTCGCCACGAACTCCCTCGTGCCCGACCGCGCGATGGTGCCCAAGTCCTGGACCGCCTCGGCCCGGGACATGCCCACCCCGTTGTCCCACACCGTCAGCGTCCGCGCCTCGGGGTCGGCGTCGAGCCGGATCTCCAGCTCGCCCTCCGCCCCCTTCTCCTTGTCGGTCAGCGCCTCGAACCGCCGCTTGTCCAGGGCGTCGGAGCTGTTCGAGATCAGCTCCCGCAGGAAGATCTCTTTGTTCGAGTACAGGGAATGGATCACGATATCCAGCACCTGCTTGGCCTCGGACTTGAACGGGTGGGTTTCGACGTTCTTGCTCATGGCTTCCCTCATGACGAAAAGTTGGACCGGGCTCAAGATAGGTCCGATACCACGGAGATCAAGGGGCTGCATCGGAGACGGCTGCATCGGAGGGGGCTACAGCAGTGGGGGCTGGGCTGCACCGAAGCGCGCGTAGCCGGCCGCGGGCAAGGACTCACGAGAAATAATCGGAAGAAAAAACCGCCGCGCAGCGACCTGGAGAGTATGAGGTGCCTCAAACGAACCCAAGGCACCCGAAAGGAGTGTGTCATGAAAGCAACAATCTTCGCCATCGCCATCAGCTTCACAGCAGCCGGCGTCACGGCCTCGGAGGCTGAGGCACGACCGGGTAACCGCTACCGCAACGGTGCCAGGACGCACCGCAGCCCCACCCGGCACTACCGCAACCCCACCCGGCACTACCGCAGCCCCGCCCGGCACTACCGCAGCCCGGTCCAGCCCTACTACGTCCCCGTCCCGAGCTACCCCGAGCCCGTCTGGGACTACGACAGCCCGGAATGGCGCCTCCACCGGCCTGCGGTCCGCTACCGGAGCTCCGGTTGGAATCATCGCCAGCCCGCCCGGAGCTACAATCATTCCGGACGGAGCTACCGCCAGCCCACCCGGAGCTACAATCATTCGGGACGGAGCAACCACAATTCCGGGCGCAGCTACCGCAATTCCGGGCGGAGCAACCGCAGCTCCGCACGGACCACCCGCAGCTCAGGACGGCGCCATCGGTAGCGCGCCTGCCCCTCCACAGGCTCCTCCGCCAACACCTTCAAACTCACCGTCGGCTCCGGGTAACGCCCGGAGCCCCCCCGTCCAAAGCCGCCAGGCGCCCGGCGCCTGTCCAATAAAACGCCATGATTCCATGTCGTTCCAGCGATTAAAAAAAAGATGGAAGAAACACAGAGGCGGGAGCGACTTGGAAGGCATGGGTCGCCGAAAACAACTGAGGCACCCGAAAAGGAGCGCGCCATGAAGACTACAATCATCACCATCGCCATCGCGATCACCTTCGCAGCGTCAAGCATCGTGTCCTCGGAGGCCGAGGCCCGCACCCGCAACAGCAGCAACAGCAGCGCCAGGAGCCAGCGCCAGCCGGCGCGGACCACGCGAACGCCCGCGCGGACCACGCGAACGCCCGCGCGAACCGTGCGGCAGCCCGTCAAGCACGTGCGGCAGCCCGTCCGGCACGTGCGGCAGCCCGTCCGGCACGTACGGCAGCCCGTCCGGCATGTCCCGACGCTGGTCCGGCGGCACTACCAGCCGGTGTACGTGCCGGTGGTGGCGGTGAACACCGTCACCCTGACCAACGACCACGGCTACGCCATTTCCGTGGAGCTCCGGGCCGGCAACAGCGCCTTCTGCTCGGCCAACCCCAGCCAGGGCTCGGTCTTCCTCGGCGCAGGAGACTCGACGAGCGTGACCACCACTGCGGCCTATGTCTGCTACCGCCGCCTGGCGACGAACGACACCGCGGGCAGCGGATGGTTCAGGGCGCTGGTCAACGCCCGGTACATGAGCCTGTTGTTCTGATCCCCCCGAGCATCCCCCTCCCAGCGGAAAGAGATCCCGGTCCGAACCGCGCTATACTGCGCCCATGCTCGAGTCCGCTCCCCTTTCCGATTCCATCCCCATCCTGTGGCAAGACGAGAGCGCCGTGTTGGTGAGCAAGCCATCGGGATGGCTGGTGCACAACAGCGCGTGGTCCGGGCCGCGAGAGGTGTCGCTGCTGCAGCGTCTGCGCGCAACTGTCGGCGGCGCGCTGCACCCGGTGCACCGCCTGGATCGGGGCGCGAGCGGCCTGGTGCTCTTCGCGCGCTCGCCCGAGGCGGCTCGGGCCTGGCAGCAGGCCTGGCAGTCGCCGGACCTCGCGAAACGATACGTCGCCGTGGTACGGGGCCGGCTGCTCGAGGCCACGACCGTGGATCACCCCATCCGGGATCAACGGACGGGCGGGTCCCAGGAGCGGGCGCGGCCGGCCCGGAGCGTGATCACCCCCCTGGCGGTTTCCCCGGTGGAGCGCTGCTCCCTGGTGCAGGTGCTCCTCGTCACCGGGCGACGCCACCAGGCGCGCAGACACCTCAAGCACCTGTCCCACCCCATCGTGGGGGACACCACCTGGGGCAAGGGCGACGTGAACCGCCACTTCCGTGAAACCTACGCCTTGAACCGCCTGGCGCTGCACGCCGGAAGCCTCGAAATCACCCACCCGCAGACCGGCGAGCGGCTGGACTTGCAAGCGCCCTTGCCCCAAGACCTCGCCCGCGTCGTCTCGCAGCTGTTCCCGGACGGAAGAGGGACGGAGCACGAATTCGAGAATTCGAGGTCCCCAGTCTTTTGACCACCGCCGATGGGGGCTGTGCAAATTCGCAGGGGACAGCCGGACACATCGCTCACCTGTGAGCGCCGCGTGATGCCAGCTTCGCGTCCCAGGAGCTGACGAGCGATCCGTGTTGACACTCGCTTCCGAATCTCGATACTCAGACGCCATATTCCGCGTGAATACGCCGGAACCCGATCGTTCACCCAAGCCAAGGAGGCCGACCATGCGTTTTATGATTCTCGCTGCCCTGCTCATCTGCCTAGCACCCGCCCCGCTCGGTTGCATGAGCAAGCGCGCAAAGATGTGCCTGGAAAAGGCAAAAAAGGCCAAGAAGGCCGGTGGTAAAGAGATGGTTGGCGACGCCTACAATTTCTGCAAGATGTCTTGCACCCACGATAAGAACAAGGAAGTCTGTCAGGCGCGAGACGACCTCAAGAAGCTCAAGGACCTGTTCAACAAAAAGAAGTAGCGAGACACGGCGGCTGTGGTTCGCCGAAACTCCATCCGACCCCAAGACGTCCGCGAGGGCTGCTCGTCGAGGGCCTCTGCTCCAAGCAATCTGGGCCACGCGCGAGCACAGACGCAGACCAACGGGGAATACCGTCGTTACCCCGTCTCCCAGTGGAACTCCAGCTCTCCTCCCTTTCTTGCTTCTCTGCAGGACCAAAGGCCGTCATGATGGGACGTACGCGCGAAAGGGGATGCTCATGTCCACGTCAAGATGGTGCTTGGTAACGCTGGCCGCGTTCGCGTTGCCGTTACTCGGCTGCGGGGACGACGGCGCGAATGGGAATGAGAACGGGAACGGGAATGTTACGTGCTCCGGAACGGAGATCGAGTGTGGGGGGCAGTGCGTGGACCCGCAGAGCGATCCGCTGCACTGCGGGGGGTGCAACACGCCGTGCGGCGCGGCGGAGGTGTGCTCGGCCGGCGTGTGCGCCTCGGAGTGCTCGGGCGGACTGACGCCCTGTGACCAGGCGTGCGTTGATACGCAGACCGACGAGCGGCACTGCGGCGGGTGCAACGCGCCGTGCGAGGCCGACGAGACGTGCGAGGCGGGCGTGTGCGAGCCCACCGAGCCGGTGGATCCTCCGCCGGGGGCGTGCACGCCGCCCCTCGTGCTGGAGGATACGACGGTGGCGGACCACGTGGTGGGCACCGGGGATGCGGCGAGCTGCACCCACGCGGAGCTGGAGGCGGCGGTGGCCCAGGGCGGGAGCATTACGTTCGACTGCGGCACGGATCCGGTGACCATTGACGTGACCGCGGCGCTGGCGCTGCGCATCGACGTGGACACCGTCATCGACGGCGGGGGGCTGGTGACCCTGGACGGCGGCCGGAACGCGGGACGCACGAACCGCATCTTCGAGTACTACTCCGCGAACTATCGGGTCACGACGACCCGGGTGGTGCTGCAGCGGCTGACCATGCAGAACGCCGAGGCCCCGGCCACGGATTTCACGCCGCAGAACCCATCCATGCCGGAGTGCGCCTGGGGCTACAAAGACGGCGAGGGGGGCGCGATCCGCATGCGCGACGGCCGGCTGCACGTGATCGACTGCGTGTTCCGGAACAACCACGCGGCCACGCCCGGGCCGGACACCGGGGGCGGGGCCATCTACGCGCTCGGTGCGCTCGAGGTGGTGGTGGTGGGCAGCACCTTCCTCGGCAACGAAGGGTCCAATGGCGGGGCCGTGGGGCTGCTGCAGACCGACGGGATCTTCTACAACACCCTGTTCGAGGACAACCACGCCACCGGGGAGGGGCAGAACTTCGGCGGGGCCACCGGCTGCCCGGACTTCAACCACGCCGAGCAGGGGGGCGCCGGCGGCAACGGGGGCGCGGTGGGAATCGACGGCGGGGCGGTGGAGGACGTGGAGTTCTGCGGCGTGGTGTTCCGCGACAACTCGGCCAACGAGCTCGCCGTGGTGGGCCGCACGCCCAACAGCCAGCGCGGACTGTCCACCTTTGACCGCTGCCTGTTCGACGGCAACCACGCCGGGGACGGCGGCGGCGCCATCTGGATGATGGACATGGAGTTCGTGCTCCTGGACTCTTTGTTCACCGGCAACACCTCTGACGGCCTCGGCGCCGGGGTGCGCGTGGACCAGGGCCCCCACGGCTCCACGATCCTGATCGAGAACACCACCTTCCACGCCAACGTGGCCAACATGTCCCTGGGCGGCGGGCTGGTCTTCTCCGGCCAGGGCGTGATCCGCAACTGCACCTTTGCCGAGAACGAGGCGGCGGGCGGCGTGGGCTTTTTCGGAGCGGCCATCGTGGCCCACGGCGCCGAGTCAGCCAATCTCGAGGTCTACAACACCATCTTCTGGAACAACATCGACGACCACGAGTGGACCCCCATGACCTGCTCCATCGGCAACCCGGGCACCCCCACCACCCTGCCCGGCTCGGGCAACGTGCAGTGGCCCGAGCTGCGAAACGGCACCAACAACGTGCCCGACAACCCCTGCACCGACAACATCACCTGGGCCGACGCCCAGCTCGGCCCACTCCAAGACAACGGGGGTTACACGCCCACCATGCTCCCCGCCCCCGGCAGCGTGGCCATCGGCCTGGGTGACAGCTGCCCCGACCACGACCAGCGCGGCGAGCCCCGCCCCACCTCCGGCTGCGCCGCCGGCGCGGTGGAGCCGTGACAGAGCTACCGTAGGGCGTGGGTCAGCGCGGCGCGGGCGAGGAGGCGGGTGGAGTCGAGGGTTGGGAGGGGGCAGTCGTGGGGATCGACGAGGAGGGGGATTTCGGTGCAGCCGAGGACCACGGCGTCGCAGCCGCGGATGCGGAGGTCGGCGATGACTTCGTTGAAGTAGAGCCGGGCGGATTCGGGGAAGCGGCCGTAGACGAGCTCGGTGAAGATGAGCTGGTCGATGCGCTCGCGCGTGGGGGCGTCGGGGATCTTGCAGCCGAGGCCGCGGCGGTCCAGGACGGCGCGGTAGACCGGGCCGGTCATGAGGTACCTGGTGCCGGTGATGCCGAGGGTTTGGTAGCCTTGGCGCTGAGCTTCGTCAGCTACGGCCTCGGCGATGTGGAGCCACGGGATGGGGGACGCTTGGCTGACTTGGGGGAAGGCCTGGTGGATGGTGTTGTCGGGGCAGATGGCAAAGTCGGCGCCGGCGTTTGCGACGATGGTTGTGGAGCGGAGCATCAGCTCGGCGACGCCGTCCCAGTCTCCGCTGCGAATGGGGTCCATGTATTCGGCCAGGGGGTGGGTGTGCATGGTGATCTCGGGGTGCCGGTGCTCGCCCATGAGGGCGGGGGCCTCGCCGCAGATGGTGCGATAGCACAGCGCGGCGCCCTCGGCGCTGCAGGCCACGATGCCGATGTGCCTGGTCACTTTTCTCCTCCTTCGATCATGCCGCGTCGATGGATGGTCAGCTGGAATTCGTCTCCTGCGAAACCCGCGCGCTTGAGGGCTCCCGTGAGCTCGCGCTGAAAGGTGTCGCGATCCCAGTCGTGCCTGGCAAAGTAGAGCCGCTGCTGCTCGTAGAGGCGCAGCTCCTGGACCGTCAGCAGGTCCTTGGCAGCCAGGAGGCGCATGGCAAAGGAGTGGGGGACCGAGTAGTCGATCAGGGCGTCCGGCACCGCCACCTTGGAGGTCACGGCGGCGCCCAGGGCGCCGAGGCGTCCCAGCAGCTTGGCGTGCAGGTGGAAGTCCCCGGCCGACGGCAGATGGATCATGCGCTCCAGCTTGCGGTCCGAGCCCATGAGCCCGAGGGTGCGGCGCGCGAACTTGAGGGGGTGATAGTGGTAGTTGACGATTCGACGCGGGCGGCGGATTCCGGGCACTTTGCCGGAGTAGAGCTTGAGCAGCGCCTCGACGGGCACGATGCGCACCCCGTGGATGGACGCGGCGTTGCCGCCCCGCTCGGTCATGGCGCCGATCTCGGTCCAGACGTTGTCGGGGAGGGTGTGCAAAAAGGCGTCCTCAGCGTCCGCGGTCCAGGCCAGGGAGAGGAGCTGGGCCTCCCGGGCGGCGGTCGTGGCGTGACCGGCGTAGCGTCGCAGGGTGAGGGAGTCGTTTTGGCGGAGCGGCCCCGGGCGCAGCGCGCGCTCGAAGCGGATCCGATGCACCCGGCCGCGGAGCCGCGCGCGGACCTCGTAGTGTTTGGGTGAGATCCGCACGTCCGGCCGACGGCACGCGCCCAGGCAGAGGCCGGCGGTGGCGGCGGCGGCCGAGACTCCGGTCCACTGCAGCAGCTCCCGCCGATTCACGCCCGATGGTGTTCTATCGCTCACGCGGTGTCTCCGCGCACAGGTCGGTCGGCGAACCAGGGTCTCATGGACACTGGGTCAAACAGCGTCCCAGTGGCCACGAGGCGCCCGCCAGGTATGGCGCGAGTGAGGAGCGCGCGCAGCGTATAAGGGTACGTGAGCACGCACCGCAGCGAGCAACGAAGCCTGGCGGGATGGATCGTGGTCAAAGTGATGCTGTTTAGACCTGTGGACGCGGAAACACGCCGGCCGCCTCGGTGATCTCCGGGACCCTGTGCTCCCACTCGATGGCCATGAGGTGGACGCCCGCCACGCCTTTCATCTCCTTGAATTCCCGGATCTGCTCGCAGGCGATCTTTATGCCTTCGGCAGCGACCTTGCCCTTGCCCGCGCCTTTCAGCCGATCGATGATCTCGTCGGGCACGTCCATGCCCGGGACCTTGTCCTTCATGTAGCGCGCCATGTTGACGCTCTTCATGGGGGTGACGCCCGCAAGCAGGTAGACCTTGTCGAGCAGGCCCATGTCGCCCGCGCGCTGAACAAAGTCACGAAACTTCTCCATGTTGTAGATGCACTGGGTCTGGATGAAGTCGGCGCCGGCCGCGATCTTCTTGGCGAGGCGATGGAGACGCCACTCGAAGGGGTCGGCGAAGGGGTTCGAGGCCGCGCCGATGAACATCCTGGGCGGCTCGTCGATCTCGGCGCCGCCGAGAAAGCGGCCCTCGTCCCGCATGGTCTTGACCATGTTGATGAGCTGCATGGAGTCGATGTCGAAGACCCCCTTGGCCTGGGGATGGTCGCCGAACTTCTGGTGGTCACCGGAGAGGCACAGGATGTTGCGGATGCCCAGGGCGTAGGCGCCCAGGATATCTGACTGCATGGCGAGCCGGTTGCGATCCCGACACACCATCTGGTAGTTGGGCTCGAGCCCCTCCCCGATGGCGAGCACACCCGCGGCCCAGCTCGACATCCGCACCATGGCGGTCTGGTTGTCGGTGATGTTCACCGCATCCACTCGACCCTTGAGGTGCTGGGCGCGCTTTTTCACCTCCTCCACGTTACCGCCCCGAGGGGGGCCGAGCTCGCCCGTGAACGCGAAGTGACCGGCCGTGAGGACTTTCTCCAGGTTGCTTCCAGATTTCATCAGTGGCTATCCCTGCTTCGGCGCTGCGGGCTTCGGCTGCTCATACCCGGGCTGCAACACGGTTCGGGGCACCTGGTCGCGGTGCTGCTTGGGCGGCTTGAACTCCATCATGGAGGCGAGGCGACCTTGGGCCTCGAGCCGCTCGTAGATCTGGAACCAGGCGCAGGGCTGCTCGTCGTCGATCTCGCAGCTCCCGTGGTTGGTGCCGCCGCAGGGGCCGTTGTAAAGCGACTTGGCGCACATGGTCACCGGACAGATCCCGCCGGTCTCACCGAGCACGCAGCTCGCGCAGGAGCGGCAGCGCTCCTCGTACCAGCCCACGCCGCGGTTCACGCCGATAAAGGTGGTGTCCACCGCCGGCAGCACGGGCTTGTCGGGGTACCGCTCGGCCAGGAGCTGCACCCCAGCCCCGCAGGCCATGCTCAGCACGGCCTCGGCCTGCTGGACCTGGTCCTCCAGGGTGTCCAGGTACTCCATGTCGCACTGGCGTTCCACGGTCACGGCGCCCAGCTCGACGTCCCGGTCGTCCAGCTTGCGGGACAGGGCCAGCTCGGCGTTGAGCAGCTCCACCTCGCGCTCGCCGCCGGCGAGACACACGGCCACGCAGGTGCCGCACCCGACGTTCAGGACGTTGGTGTAGGCGTCCACGAGGGACTTGATTTCCTCGAAAGGCTTCCGTTTGGCAATGATCATCGTGGCTTTTTATACCTCCAACCCCGGGCGCCTTCAACGGCAATCTAGCAGAAATCACTGAGTCGTAGCGCCGCGGCGGTCGGCTGGAATGGGGACGGGATCAGGGGGTGAAAGGGAGGCGCGAGCTATGCCGCCTTGGGCTCGGGTCGCGGGTGCAGGCCGCCGGCCTTGACCAGCTCGGGGATGAGCTCCTCCCACTCGATGGCCATGAGGTGCACACCGGCGACACCCTTGATTTTCTGGAGCCGCTGCACGGACTCGATGGCGATCTTGATGCCCTCGGCCTTCTTCTCGCCCTTGGGCGCCGCCTTCATGCGGTCGATGACCGCGTCGGGGATGTCCATGCCGGCGACCTTGGTCGCCATGTACCGCGCCATACCCAGGGACTTGAGGGGGGTGACGCCGCCCATGATGTACGTCTGCTCGTGCAGCCCACGAGCGCACACCTTCTCCATGAACTCCTCGAAGTAGTCCATGTTGTAGATGCACTGGGTCTGGATGAACTGGGCGCCGGCCTTGACCTTCTTGGCCAGCCGGGCCACCCGGATCGTCTTCGGGTCGCCGAAGGGATTGGAGGCCGCGCCCACGAACATCTGGAAGTCGCCCTTGATCTCCTCACCGCCCATGAACTTCTTCTCGTCGCCCATGCGGCGGATCATCTTGATCAGCTGGATCGAGTCCAGGTCGTAGACGTTCTTGGCCGTCCGGTGATCCCCGAAGACCTGATGGTCCCCGGACAGGGCGAGCACGTTCCGGATGCCCAGGGCGTAGGCGCCCAGCAGGTCGGACTGCATGGCGATACGGTTCCGGTCGCGGCAGACCATCTGGAGCACCGGCTCCATGCCGAGGTCCACGAGCAGCTTGGAGGCCGCCACGCTGGACATGCGCACCATGGAGGTCTGGTTGTCGGTGACGTTGCAGGCGTCGATGTAGCCCTCGAGGAGCCCCTTCTTCGTCTTGATCACCTCGGCGTCGGCGCCCCGGGGCGGCCCCGCCTCAGAGGTCACGGCGAACTTGCCTGCTTGGAATACGGCTTGCAGATTGCTGATGGGGCTCATGCCAGATCCTCCCGATAGACTTTGCGGGGACCGCCGTCACGGCTGGTCGACCAGTCGGAGTCGTCGATGATCTCCTCGTACCTGTCCATTTGTCCGAGCTGCTCCAGCCGATCCACGATCAGCTGCCACCCGCAGGGGGTTTCGCTGGAGATCTCGCACTTGCCGCCGGAGGAGCCGCCGCAGGGGCCGTTCATGATGGACTTGGAGCACCGGGCCACGGGGCAGATGCCGCCGGTGAGCCCCAGCTTGCAGTCTCCACAAGCCTGGCACCGCTCGGTCCAGGTGCCGGCGGCTTCGGTCACCCCGATGAACATGGTGTCCAGCGCCGGTACCACGGGGATGTCCACGTGCTCGGCAATGAACTGCACGCCCGCGCCGCAGCCCATGGACACGATCAGGTCGACGCCCTCGAGCTTGGTGTTGAGCTGCTCCATGTACTCCGGGTCGCACTGGCGCTCCAGGGTCAGCTCCACGTACTCCGTGTTCCGGGACTCGCGCTGGGCGTCGAGCCGAAACGTGGAGGTGAGCACGCCGACCTCCTTCATGCCTCCGGCGTTGCACACCGTGACGCAGGTCTTACAGCCGAGCACCATAACTCGCTTGGCGTCCGCCACCAGTTGTTTGATCTTCTCGAATTCTTTCTGCTTTGCGACGATCATGCAGAAACCTCCGCAGTGGATTTTGTGGCGTCGTCAGAGGTCGTGGGGTTGGTTTCCCCGCGGGCCTCCGAGGGTCCGAGCTCTTTGATCTTGGCGGCGAAGTCATCGATGATCTGGGCGAAGCGCTGGCCCTGGGACGCCTCGACATGCTTCATCTCCAGCCGGTCGGGGTTGACCCCGGCGGCCTGGACAAAGATCTTGGCGCGGGCGACCCGCTTCTTGGCCTTGATGTTGCCCTCGAGGAAGTGGCAGTCCCCCTCCTCGCAGCCGATCACCAGCACCCCGTCCGCCCCGCCGAGAAACGCCTCGAGCAGCACCCGGATGTCGGTCTTGCCCGTGCACGGCATGCGCACGATGCGAACATTGGTCGCGTACTTGAGCCTCATCGAACCTGCCAGGTCCGCAGCGGTGTACGCTCAGTAGTTGCAGCAGAAAGCCGCGATCTTCGGCTCGAAACTCATAAGCGTCTCCTGTCAGCTCGTGGCCGACGGCGTGGCGCCGTCCGCCTGTCGTGACGGTTGTCCTTCGGTCTTGTGGCCGCCGATGAACTCCGCGGCGGCACCCTCCCTGGGCCCGGCCCCCTCGCCCTCGGACAGCGCGCGCGCCATGGCCGTGAGCTGGTTGTCGGTGAAGTGCTGCAGCTGGATCGCCTTGCCCGGGCACTCCGAGGCGCACACACCGCAGCCCCGGCAGGCCGCCGCCTCCACCTCCACGGCCCGGGTCTCGTCGTTGAGCTGCGGCACGCCGAAGGGGCACGCCCGCACGCAGCACAGGCACGCCGCGCACTTCTCCGGGTCCACCACGCTCACGATGCCGCCGACGTGCATCTCCTTTTTGCCGAGCACCGTGGTCGCCCGGGCCGCGGCCGCGGCCGCCTGGGTCACCGTCTCGTCGATGGACTTCGGGTAGTGGGCCGTGCCGGCCATGTACAGGCCGTCCGCCGGGAAGTCCACCGGGCGCAGCTTCATGTGCGCCTCGAGGTAGTAGCCGTCACTGGAGGTGGGCAGCTTGAAGGCGTCGGCCAGCTTCTTGGTGTCCGCCGGCACCAGGCCGGTGGAGAGCACCACCCGGTCGGCGTCGATAGCCACCTCCCGCCGCAGCTCCTTGGCAAAGAGCCGCACCTCGGGCCGCGGGCCGTCCAGGTTCACCACAGGGGGCTGCTGGGGATCGTACTGCATGAAGATCACGCCCGCCTGCCGCGCACGCCGGTAGTGGCGCTCCATCAGCCCGTAGGACCGCAGGTCGCGGTAGAGCACGTACACCCGCGCCTCGGGACGCAGCCACTTGAGCTTGAGGGCGTTCTTGATGGCCTGGGAGCAGCAGACCCGGCTGCAGTAGGGGCGCTCCTCGTTGCGCGAGCCCACGCACTGGATCATCACCACGTCGCCCACGCCTGCGAGCACCTCCGGCGTGTCGGCGATCTGCGCCTCGAGGTCGAGCTGCGTGATCACCCGCGGGTCTTCTCCGTAGCCGTACTCGGTCGGCTCGGCCGGATTCGCGCCGGTGGCGATCACCGTGGCGCCGTGCTTGATCTCGAGGATCTTACCGTTGCCGCCCACGCTGAGCTTGGTTTCGAAGTTCCCCAGGAAGCCGGTGGTCTCCTTGACCTCGGACTCCAGGTGCACCTGGATCCGCGGATCCGCCCACACGTCGGAGATGAGCTTGTCCAGCCGGGGGCCCACCTCCTCGCCGTCCAGGGCGTAGCGGAGCCGGCGCAGGTTGCCGCCCAGGGCGCCGCTCTTCTCCACGAGGTCCACCGGGAAGCCCTGCTTGGCCAGCTCGATGGCCGCGGTCATGCCGGCCAGGCCGCCGCCCACCACCAGGGCGCGCTGCGTGACCTGCTGGGGCCGCTCGTGCAGGGGCTGCAGCTCCCGGGCATTGGCCACGGCCATGCGCGTGAGCGCCTTGGCCTTCTCGGTGGCGATGCGCGGCTCGTCCGGGTGCACCCAGGAGCACTGGTCCCGGATGTTGGTCATGCTGAACAGGTACTTGTTCAGCCCGGCCTCGCGGATGATGGACTGGAAGAGCGGCTCATGGGTGCGCGGCGTGCAGGAGGACACCACCACCCGGTTGATGTCGTGCTCCTTGATCAGCTCCACCATGCGCACCGCGTTGTCCTGGCTGCAGGTGAACAGCGACTCGGTGGCCATGACCACCCCCGGCAGCTTGGCGGCGTACTCCACCACGGCCGGCACGTCGACCACCGACGCGATGTTGATCCCGCACCGGCAGATGAACACCCCGACCCGCGCCTCCTGGCCGGCCAGGTCCAGCTCAGCCGGCAGGGGCTCGTTGGACAGGAGCGTGCCCCGGGAGGGCGAGAGATCCCCCGACGCGAAGGCCGCGGCGCTGCTGGCCTGGGCCACCGTCTCCGGGATGTCCTTGGGCCCCTGGAAGGCGCCGCAGACGAAGATGCCCGGGCGCGTGGTGTTCACCGGCGTGAACTTGCTAGTGGCGGCGAACCCGGCGGCGTCCATGCGCACCCCGAGCCGCTTGGCGAGCTGCTTGGCCCGCTCCGACGGGCCCATGCCCGTGGAGAGCACCACCATGTCGAAGGTCTCCCACCGGATCTCACCGTGCTCGTCGAGATACCGAATCCGGAGCTGCTTGGTCTCGGGCACCTCGTCGATGCGCGACACCTGGCTGCGCACGTAGCGCACGTCGTAGCGGTCCTCCGCCCGGTCGCAGTAGGCGTCGAAGCCCTTTCCGTAGGCCCGCCGATCCATGTAGAAGACCGTGGCCTTGAGGTCCTTGCAGTGGTCCTGGGCCAGCATCGCCTCCTTGGCGGTGAACATGCAGCAGACCGCGCTGCAGTAGTCCCGCCCGTGACGCGCGTCCCGGGAGCCCACGCACTGGATCCACGCCACCGTCTTGGGCTCGGTGTTGTCCGAGGGCCGCAACACGTGGCCCTCGGTGGGCCCGGTTGCCGAGAGCAGCCGCTCGAACTCCAGGGACGTGACCACGTTCTCCCAGCGGCCGTAGCCCCACTCGCCGTACTTCTCGGCGTCGTCCTGGGCAAAGCCCGGAGCCAGAATCACCGCCCCCACGTCGATGATCCGCTCCTCCACCTTCTGCTCGTGACGGATCGCCTTGGCTTGGCACGCCTCCACGCACTGGTAGCACTCGCAGCACACGCCGCAGGCGATGCAGCGCGCCGCGTCCGCCACGGCCTGCTCGTTGGTCAGCCCGTCGGAGATCTCGTCAAACCCCTTCAGGCGGTCGGCGGCCGGGTGCAGGGTGGGCTCGTAGCGCTTGGCCTTGACCGCGTCCTTGGGGATGTCCCGCCAGTTCTCCCCGGTGGGCCTGATCCACCGGTTGAGGGGGATCTCCTCCCCCCGCAGGAAGTGATCGATGGACACCGCGGCCTCGTGGCCGTCCCGGATCGCCTCCACCGCCGAGGCGGCGCCGCCCTGGGCGTCACCGCCGGCAAAGATCCACTCCACGCTGGTCTGCAGGGTCTGCGGGTCCGCGCCCAGCAGCCCCCGGGGGGTAGGCTCGGCGTCGGTGTCCTTGAGCAGGTCCACGTTCGAAGCCTGGCCGATGGCCAGGATGACCTGGTCGCACTGGATCGTCTGGGTCTTGGATTCGTCGAACTGCGGCGCGAACCGCCGCTCGTCGTCAAAGACGCGGGTGCAGGCCTTGAGCTTGATGCCCGACACCTTACCCGGGCCCTGGATCTCCAGCGGGCCCCAGGACGGATGCATCTTGCACCCCTCCTCGATGGCCTCCTCGACCTCCCACGGGCTCGCCGGGATCTCCTCGGCCGACTCCAGGCACGCGATCTCCACCTCGGCGCCGAGCCGTCGCGCGCACCGGGCCACGTCCATGGCCACGTTGCCGCCGCCGATGACCACCACCCGCCTGCCGAGCGGGACCTTCTCGAGGGAGTTCACGGCCTTCAAGAACTCGATGCCCCAAAGGACGCCTTCCTTGTCGTTGCCCGGCACCGGGATGCGGCGGCTCTCCTCCGCGCCCACGCCCACGAAGACCGCGCCGAAGCCCTGCGCCTTCAGCTCGGGCAGGGTGACGTCCTTTCCGATGCGGACGCCGGTCTTCACCTCGACGTTCTGGGCGTCGGTGATCACGCTGATCTCGTGATCCAACACCTTGCGCGGCAGCCGGTAGTGCGGGATGCCGTGGCGCAGCATGCCGCCCAGCTCGTCCGTGGCCTCGAAGATGGTCACGTCGTACCCCATGGACGCCAGGTCGTCGGCACAGGTCAGACCCGCCGGGCCGGAGCCCACCACGGCCACCTTGGCCTCGGGCCGCTCCACGCCGTCGGCCACCTTGGGGTTGCGCTTCAGCTCGGCGTTGTCCGCGGCGTGCCGTTTGATGGCCGCGATGGAGATCGCGGTGTCCACCTCGGCCCGCCGACACTCCCCCTCACAGGGGTGGTGGCAGATCCGCCCCAGGGTCCCGGGCAGCGGGATCCGCCGCCGGATCACGTCCAGCGCCTCCTGGTGCTTGCCCTCCTTGGTGAGGGACACATAGGCGTGCACGTTGGTGTGGGCGGGACAGCCGTGCCGGCAGGGCGCGTCGTCCCGTTTTTCGATCGAGTAGGCCCCGGGGATCGCCTGTGGGTAGAGCTTGTAGATCGCGTTCCGCGACTTCAGCTCCATGTTGTACAGGTCGGGCACCTCCACCGGGCACACCTTGGCGCAGTCGCCGCAGCCGGTGCACGCGTCGATGTCCACGTACCGCGGCGTGACGGTCACCTTGGCTCTCAGGTGGCCCGGGTCCCCGTCCACCGTCTGAAGGTTCGTGTTCGTCAGGAGCTGGATGTCCGGGTGCCGCCCCACCTCGATCAGCTTGGGGGAGATGGTGCACATCGCGCAGTCGTTGGTCGGGAACGTCTTGTCGAGCTGCGCCATCCGTCCGCCGATGGCCGGGCTCGACTCCACCAGGTACACCTTGAACCCGGCGTTCGCCAGATCCAAGGAGGCCTGCATGCCGCCGATTCCGCCGCCCACCACCATCACCGCGCCCACCGGCTCCTTGCCGGTCGCGATCTTTGGCTCTTGGACCTGCGCCAGCGGAACCGCCCCACCCAGGGCGGGGCCATCCCCGGTCGTGTTGAGCATCTGCCCGAAGGGCTGCAGCGACCTGGGCGCCGCCGGTTTCAACGGGGCCGCAGGCGTGGGAGCCGCAGGCGTGGGAGCCGACGCCAGGGGTGCGGGCACCGCGGGCTTGGGCACCGTGAGCTTCGGCACCGCCGGCTTGGGCGGCGCCGCAGGCGAGGACGCGAGCGGTGTGGGCGCGAGCGGTGTGGGCGCGGGCGGCTTCGGCGCGGGCGGCTTCGGCGCGGGCGGCTTCGGGCCAGCCAAGGGTTTCGGCCCCAGCGGCTTGGGCGGCGTCAGCCTTGGCTCCGCCGGCTTGGGCGGGGTCAGCGTCGGGGTTCCGGGCTTGGGGTCGTCGCCACCGGGTTTGTCCGTACTCACAGCACCCTCCTGGAGGAAAGCGTCTGGTTCACTGGGATCAGATGCAGGTTCAACGTCGATAAAACCTTGGGCACGCCCAGGGCCACGCCCATCAGCTCGGTGAAGTAGAACACCGGCACGTGCCTCAGCCCCACACCCGCCCGCTCCGCCTGGAGCTGCTGGGTCTCGAGGTTCACGAAGCAGAGCGGGCAGGCCGTCACGATGGCCTCCGCGTCAGCGTCCAGGGCCCCTTCCACCAGGTTCATGCTCAGCTTCTGGGTGATCTCCGGGTAGGGCATCGCCGTGCCGGCGCCGCAGCACACGGTCTTGTAGGACCAGCTCCGGATCTCGGCGCCCACCTCCTCGAGGATCCGATCCATGGGCGTCGGGTTCTCGAGCTCGGTACCGATGACCCCGGTCACCGCGGCCGGCCGCACCGTCAGGCAGCCGTAGTAGGGCACGATCTTCAGCCCGCGCAGATTCTGCTTGGTCCGCGCCCTGAGCTTTGCGAGGTGCTCCTCCTCGGCCAGCAGGCGCATGGGGTGGATGACCTTCACCTTGCCGGCGAACTCGGGCAGGCCGGCCTCCTTGCCGCGCACCTCCGGGAGCACCAGCGCCGCGTGGGCCAGTCGGTTGAAGCAGGCGGCGCAGGGCACCACCACGTCCATGCCCATCTCCTCCGCCTTGACCAGATCCCGCCCGGGCAGCCCGAGATTCAGGTGCTCCGAAACCGAGTGCGCGGAGCTCGCCCCGCAGCAGTTCCAGTCCGGGATCTCGACCAGCTCGAGGTCCAGGGCGTTGAACACCTGCCGGGTGGTCAAGTCGTACTCGCGACCGGTGGAGTGGGCGCTGCAGCCTGGGTAGTAAGCGTACTTCTTCACTTCTCACTCTCCTGTGCCGCTTGGTAGAGCGCCCGGATCTCGTCCCGCCCCACGATCTTGCTGGCGCGCAGCTTGATCTTGCCCTTGCGCATCAGCTTCAGACCGAGGCCCATGTCCTTCATCATGCCGCCCATGCCTTTGAGCCGCCGCAGCACGCCGAACTCGTGAGCCCGTCCGAACTTGGCGATGGAGGCCAGGAAGAGCTGGTGGAATTTTGCCGCGTCCTCGGCCTCGGTCGTCTCGCCGGAGCGCATGGCCAGGGCCTTCATGCGATCCATCACTCCGGCCACGTCCACCTCGTTCGGGCACCGTGTGCTGCAGGTGCCGCAACCGGTGCAGATCCAGATGTGCTTCGCCTGGAGGATTTCCTTGCGCATGCCCAGCTGGGCCAGCCGGATGATGCGGTGCGGCAGCAGATCGGTCACCTCTGACACCGAGCATCCGGCCGAGCATTTCCCACACTGATAACACGACAGGATGTTGGAGCCCGCCTCAGCGGTCACCATGGCTCGACGCTCTGCGTTAGGACGCAGCGGCGCTGACTTCAACGCCGGCCGCTCAGTCGTGGTCCCCACTGCCCCGTCGGTCACCCGATCCGTGGCAGCTTCAGGTTTTACGCTCATCTCGACCCCCAGGGGTTCAGGTTCAGAAACAGGGTCATGGGGCTATCATTCCCTACGCTGACAATCATTCAGTAGCAGCATGAGTACGTTTTTTCAATGGTTTCGGAAAAACATTTCACTAATTTGGGATGCGTATTGTCCATATTAATACAAATGACCGATATCAGGAGAATTTTCAACCCATGATCGATCTGGCAACCAGCTTGGTTTCGTCTGTTCCCCCTCCCCGCCAGCTAAAGTTAGTGAGGATTAGATCGCTTCACCCCGGGCCGGATTCACCGAGAGGTTGATGCCCGGAACTCTACCAAGCCGACCGACCGGAGAATAGCCATTTTCCAGCGCCCGACCGCCCAGGCTACGGACCTTTTCCCCGGAGGATTTTGACCAGCGCCGGACGCTTGCGCTGAATGGCCAGCGCGAGGGGAGTCTGTCCCTTTCGGTTCTTCAGGTGCCGGCGGGCGCCGCGTTTCAACAGGAGCGCGGCGAGGCGGTCCGCCGAGTAGAGCACCGCGGCGTGCAAAGGCGTGTTGCCGTGCCTGTCCGGAGCGTTGACGTCGGCGCCCTTGTCGATGAGCAGTGTCGCCAGGGTGGGCTTGACGCGCCGGTAGCGAATGCCGGGACGGATCCCCAGCCTGGGGACACCGTACATGTGAATACGCTCGGTGGTGCCCTTGACCATGGCCTCGTGGAGCGGGGTCTGGCCGTCCTTGTCCCTGGCGTCCACCCGGGCACCGAGCTTCAGCAGCAGCGCCGCGATCTCGTCGAGACGATAGAAGGCTGCGACGTGCAGCGGGGTCCACCCGCCGGCGTCGGGTGCGTTGACGTCCGCGCCGAGCTTGACCAGTCGCTCGATCACTTTCGCCACCCCGAAGCGAGCGGCTTGGTGCAGGGGACGTTTCCCCTCCCGCTCCTTGGCATTCGGATCAGCGCCCCGCTCAACCATCAGTGAAATGAGGTCCGCGTCTCGGCCCGTGGCAGCCCAGTGCAGGGCCGTGCTCCCGTGGATCGTGCGCGCCTTGAGGCTCGCGCCGGCCTTGACGAGCAGCCACGCCACCCGGGGGTGGCCATACTCCAAGGCAGTGGCGAGCGGAGTGCTGCCGTGCTGCTGCTTGAGCTCCAGATCGGCCTTGGCCTCGAGCAGCGCCCGGGCCACGTCGACCTCGCCTTGGTAGCCGGCCTTGTGCAGGGGCGTCCAGCCACGCTTGTCCTGGGCGTTGACCAGGGCCCCGTTGACAACCAGCAGCCTCACTACGGCCACCTTCCTACTCTGCACCGCGTGGTGTAGGGCCGTGGAGCGCTCGTGGTTTCGGGCATTGACGTCGGCGCCCTTGGCCAGCAGCAGCTTGCACGCCTCCAGGTGCCCGAACAGCGCCGCCAGCATCAACGGGGTCGCACCGAGCTTCGACCGCTGATCCACCTGCGCCCCCGGAATCGCTGTCAGCCTACGGATCGCGTCCACCTTGCCCAGGGGCGCAGCCCGGAGCAGGGTGAGCGGCGCTTTGGCCCCAGACCCCTTGCCGGACGGCGCGGGCCGAGAGGTCATGCCATCGGCAACGGCTGCCATGGGCGACTTCGGTTTGTCAAAGCGTGAAGGCTCCCGGCTGCAGCCCGGCACCGCCAGGCCCGTCGCCACCAACACACCGCCCAGGCTCACGACGCGCCCAACCCAAGCCCCGACCTCCCCGGCCGAGCTCCGCTCCGTGGTTCGATTCATGCCCAGAGTATGACCGAAAACCGACGCGGGCAGGCGACAAACCGCTTGGGGCGGCTGCGGAAGCCAGGGTATACTCTTGGAGATTGCCCATCGACAGAGGTAAAGACATGAACTTCATACATTCGATTCGTCTGGGCTGGGCGGTGGCCGCGATGTGCGCGGCGCTGCTGGCCCTGTTCCCTGCCTGCGGCCCGTCCAATGACAACGGAAACACCAACAACCTCGCGAACAACAACTCGAACGGCAACTCCAACACGTACGTGTGCGCCGGTGACGAGGACGGAGACACCATCTGCGACGAGCACGAGGGCAAAGAGCTGCTCACCGACACCGATGGAGACGGTGTCCCGGACTACCTCGATCTCGACTCTGACAACGACGGCATCGCCGACTCGGTGGAGAAGGGGACCGGCGTGTACCCCGTGGACAGCGACATGGACGGCATCCCCGACTTCCGAGACCTGGACTCCGACGCCAACGGGATCCCGGACTCGGTGGACGGCGCCGCGGACATCGACGCCGACGGCATCGGGAACTACGCCGACACCGACGACGACGGAGACGGCATCCTGGACACCACCGAGATCGGCCCCGATCCCGCGAACCCTGTCGACACCGACGGCGACGGCACGCCGGACTATCAGGACGTGGACTCGGACGGCGACTCGATCCTGGACCTTCACGAAGGGGGCGGGGGTACGGCAGACCACGACATGGACGGCATCCCGAACTACCGCGACCTGGACTCGGACAACGACGGGATCCCGGACTCGATAGAGGCCGGCGACGCGAACCCGAACACCCCGCCCATCGACTCCGACGGCGACAGCAATCCCGACTACCGGGACGTCGACTCGGACAACGACGGCCTGACCGACGGCGCCGAGGATCCCAACCACAACGGCGTCGTGGATCCCGGGGAAACGGATCCGCGGAACGAGGACACCGACGGGGACGGCGTCTCCGACATGGTGGAGGTGGCGGCCGGGACCGACCCGCAGGATCCGAACGCCAACCCCCAAGCCGAGGGCAACTTCGTGTTCCTCGTGCCCTTCGAGGACGTGGCCAGCCCGCCCGAGGATCGGCTGGACTTCTCCACCGCGTTCCAGAACGTCGACATCTACTTCATGATCGACTACTCGGGCTCCATGGCCGGAGAGATCACCTCCATCCACAACTCCATCGCCTCGGTCATCGACGCCCTGGTGTGCAGCCCGGGCGAGGATCCCTCGGTCTCCAACTGCATCCCGGACCTGCAGACCGGCGCGGGCCAGTACGGCGGACAGGGCGGCGTGGACCCGGACCTGGAGCACCTCAAGGACATCAACGGCATCAACCTGATCGCGGACGGGCCGAACTCCACCGAGGCGAACCTGCCGACCAGCGCGCCCGGCTGGGGCAACGAGTACCACCTGCAGGCCATGGAGATGGCCATCTCCGGCAGCTGCGCCTCGGATCCCACGCGTTTCGGCCTGGCCTGCTACCGGTCGAACTCCCTGCGCATCCTGCTCATGGCCACGGACGAGCCCTTCACCCAGGACCCGGTGTGGCCCGGTTCCGCCCAGCCGATCATGGACCTGCTGTACAACAACAACATCGTGGTGATCGGGGTGTACGGCGCGAGCGCGGGAACGCTGCTCAGCGACATGGCCAGCATGAGCAGCGGCAACCCGCCTGAGCCGCTGATCCCGGTCCTCACCACGACCAGCATCAACACCACAGCCTGCAACGCGCTGCCCGCGGGCGCCTTCTACAACAACCAGGCCATCGTGGAGGGCGTCAACGCCAACGCGGCCAACGCGGTGACCTGCGCCGTGCAGGCGGTGACCGCCTTCGTCGCCCAGGACGTGCGGGCCGAGGCCCTCAACGACCCGGCCAACGTGGACGGCAACAACGACCCGGTGGACGCCCCGGCAGAGTTCATCGACTACATCGAGGTGTTCATGGACGGCTCCCCCGAGTGCCCGAACTACACCACCGTGTCCGACAGTAACCTAGACGGGCACCCGGACGTGTTCGAGGCGCTGCTGCCGGGCAACCCGGTGTGCTGGAAGATCCACGTCAAGGACAACTACACCGTGGAGCCGGCCGCCTATCCGCTGATGTTCCGCGCGACCATCGAGGTCTACGGCACGGGCAACAGCCTGCTCGACTCCCGCGACGTCTACTTCCTCGTGCCGCCCGTGATCGAGGGCCCGGGCGTGCCCCAGTAGCGCCCCGCCCGGTTCCTCCCTGACCTTTCCCCGTTTGTAACCGTTCACGTGGGACACGGCACAGCGCCCCCCGCGCCGCGCGGGCTTCCCCTTGAGGGGACGACAGGGGTGTACCCCGCCGCGGAGCGGCGGAGCTGTCGGGCTGGTTTCGGCGCGGTGCGAAGGCTGGCACCTGCCGGAGATCGATCCGCCGCTTCGCGGCTCAGCTCTCCCCCTCCGCCCCCTCCGGGGGAACCTCGCTGCGCTCGGGAGGTGCTGCAAATAGCACCCCCGTGAACACAGACCCCCGTTTTTCCCGCTGGAGTTGGCTGCCCCTGCCCGTTATGCTAGTTCCTTCCGCAGCGACAGCCTGCGAAGGAGCTGCCCGATGTCCCGCACCACCGCGATGTTCCTGGTCACAACCCTGCTGCTCGTCGGGGGCTCGCCCGAGGGATCCGCAGAGCGAACGCATCGCGACCGCCAGGCCCTGGATGACGAGCCGCAGTACGTGAACGGGCGACTCATGCTTCCGGCCTGGGAGACCGCGTGGGAGCGGCGGGTTCAGCTCCGCAAGGACACCGCGACGCAGTGGCACAACTTCCGGATGAGCCGCCCGGAGCTCTACGCCGTGACCACCGCGCCCGCCACGCCGGTGCACTACTTCGCCGAGTACGATCCGGCGGACGCGATCTACTACGTCTGGGAGCCGGGGATGTTCGACGCGCTCTTCGGGGGCATCACCCACGAGCTGATCACCCACACCGGCGTGCAGATCTACATCCTGCACCACGGGGCCACGGACCGCGCAAACATCGAGACCTATCTGACCAATCAGGGCGACGATCCGAGCGACGCGAGCTTCCTCGACGTGGCCACCCTCGGCCCCTACTACGAGTGGCAGACCGAGTGGCCCTACGACCGATCCCTGGAGAGCTTCTGGACCGTGGACTTCGGGCCCTTCTGGGTGCAGGACGCCTCGGGCCTGCTGTCGATCGTCGACCCCCGGTACTACAGCTACCGCGTCAACGACGACAGCGTGCCCACCAAGCTCGCCTCTCAGCTGGGCGTGAACGTCTACCGGCCCGACCTGGGCTTCGAGGGCGGCAACCTGTTCGGCGACGGCGCCGGGACCTGCTTCTCCACCGGGATGCACGTGGCCGAGAACACGCCCCTCACCCAGGCGGAGATCGAGGCGCGGCTGCTGGCCTACTACGGGTGCGAAAAGATGATCTGGCTCTGGCCCCTGCACGGCGAGGCCACCGGGCACATCGACATGTTCTTCAAGCCCGCCTCGGCCACCACGCTCCTGCTGGGCGAGTACGATCCGTCGATGGACCAGGGCAACGCCCTGCTGCTGGAAGTGAACGCCCAGATCCTGGCCAACGAAACCAACGCCGCCGGCGGTCCCTTCCAGGTCCTGCGGGTGCCCATGCCGAGCAACGAAGACGGCATCTGGCGCACGTACATGAACGGCATCGTGGTCAACGACCTGGTGCTGGTGCCCACCTATGCGAGCTACGCCACCCACGAGGCGGCGGCCCTGGCGGTCTTCGCCCAGGCGTTCCCCGGCAAGACCGTGGTGGGGCTGGACTCCTCGGACATCATCGAGTGGGGGGGCGCGATCCACTGCGTCACCCGCACCCGCCCGGTGGGCGTGCCCCAGGCGGCAGAGCCCCCACCAACGCAGGTGTGCGGCGGGGCCTACGACTGCACGTCCGGCTGCGGGACCTTCGACTACACCGGCGCGTGCCTGTTCGGCGTCCCGGTCTACTGCGACGCCGACGAAATGGTGGTGGAGTACTGTTACGCCGACGAGCGCTGCGGCTGGGTGCTGGACGGCGGCTACTTCTTCTGCGTGCCCGAGGGCTGCGACGGCCTGGGCGCGGCAGGGGAGTGCCGCACGGCCGCCGAAGGGTACGAGGTCGCCGTCACCTGCTCCGAGGAAGGTTTCCCCCTGGGTGAGGCCTGCGCCGTCGGCGAGCCCTGCGGCCTGGACGAAGGCACCGGGCAGGTGGCCTGCGGTGTGGTCTGCGAGGACGAGTGCACAATGGGCGAGGCCGGCTGCGACGCCGACGGCAACGCCTGGTACTGCGGCGAGGCCGAAGACCTGGACGCCTGCCTCGACGTGGTCGTGCAGACGTGCCGGGAGGAGGAAACCTGCGCCGACGGCCACTGCCTGTGTGAAGACCAGTGCGCCGCGGGGGAGGAGGGCTGCGACGCTGACGGCAACGCCTGGTACTGCGGGGAGGCCCAGGACGGCGACGACTGCCTGGATCGGGTGGTGACGACCTGCGGCTCGGGGACCACTTGCCGGGACGCCGACTGCGTGGCCGACCCACCGCCGGAAGACTGCAGCTGCGCCGCCGGGGGACGAAACGACCTGGGCGGACCGCTGGTGCTGCTGATCCTCCTGGGGCTGGTGATCCGGCGACGGCGCCGCATCGGAGGCGCGAGATGAGTGTGAACACCGCGCTGCGGATCGCGGTCTCCGGCGCCGACGGCCGCATGGGCCGGGAGGTGCGGCGCTTGGTGGAGGCTGCGCCCGACCTGACCGTGGCCGCGGCTCTGGAACGCGCCGACCACCCCGAGGCCGGCTCCACCTTCGAGGCCGACACTGCCGCGGGCCTGGCCCGAGCCGACGTGCTGATCGACTTCACCCTGGGCGCGGTCGCCCCGGCGCTGTTTCGCGCGGCCGCCCGCGCGGGCACGGCCGTGGTGAGCGGCACCACCGGGTTGGACGACGCCGGAGAGCTCGCCCTGGCGGACGCCGCCCAACGGATCCCCGTGGTCTGGGCGCCCAACATGTCCCTGGGCGTCAACCTGCTGCTCGCCGTGGCGGAACAGGTGGCCGCCGCCCTGCCCGCCAGCTACGAGGCCGAGCTCGTGGAGCTGCACCACCGCCACAAGCGGGACGCGCCGTCGGGCACCGCCCTCGGGCTCCTCCGCGCGATCCGCGCCGCGCGGCCGGCCGGTGCAGACGTGTTCGGCCGGCACGGGGATCAAAAACCCCGGGCCGAGGACGAGGTGGGCGTGCACGCGGTACGCGGCGGCGAGGTCGTAGGGGAGCACCGGCTCTACTTCCTCGGAGAATACGAACGGCTGGAGCTCTGCCACATCGCCCAGAGCCGCGCGGCCTTTGCCCAAGGCGCCGTCCAGGCGGCCCGCTGGGTCGTGGGTCGCCCCCCCGGTCGGTATCACATGCGACACGTACTCGGCCTCGAATAGCACCACTGGACTCCCCATGACGCACGACACCCAACCTTCCACCCTGGACCCCCATTCCACCCAAGACACCACCTGTGAATGGCTCGGAACCGCAGGCTGGATCATCCGCCACGGCTCCACCACCCTCGTCTCGGACCCGTACCTCTCGCGTCCCCCCGGGGTCGCTCCCTTCCCCAAGCCGGAGCAGGAGCTGGCCGAGGCGGACCTGCTCACCTGCACCCACGGCCACTTCGACCACGCCTTTGACATGGAGCGCGTGGCGCGGCTGTCGGGCGCCGAGGTCTGGGCCCCCGGCGTGGTCTGCGAGCGGCTCCGACAGGCCGGCCTCGACCCGGAGCGGCTGCGCGAGAACGAAGCCGGCGGGGAGACCCAGGTGGGGGACCTGGCCCTCGAAGTGATCCCGTCGAAGCACATCCGATTCAACCTGCCGATCATCGCCAAAACCCTCGGCGCGGCCATCCTGGGCCGCACCTTCTGGGACCTGGTGGACCTCGGGCGCGACTGGCCCATGGGCTCCAACTCCGACTTCCTGCTGCGCGCCGGCGCCCACACGATCTACCTGTCCGGCTCTCTGGGCCAGGACCCCGCGGTCCTGCGGCGCTACCGCCCGGACGTGGCGCTGCTGCCCTACAACGGCCGCTCGGACATGCCCCGGGTGGCCCGCATGGCCACCGACTGTCTCCGCCCCCGACTCCTCGTGTTCCACCACTGGGACGACTTCTATCCCCACTTCGCCCCGCCCCAGGACCCGCGGGAGTGTCTGGCCGACCTGCGTCGGGAGTTCCCCCAGTCCCACTTCCGCATGGCGCGGATCGGGCACCCGATCCGACTCTCCACCTATTTCGGCTGACCGGAGCGACTGCCGCTCGGCAGGATTTCGATGGTGCCGACGCGATAGCGGTCACCAAAGGACCGCTCGGGGGCGGTGAGCTTGGCCCGACGGTTGCCGCTGAACCACCCCACGTAGACCGTGTGGCGCCCCGGGGAAGCACGCCCGTACAGATTCGCCGCGGTGACATCGAAGCGATCCCGGATCACGTCGCCCTGCCTCCAGCCCAGCGGACCGCCCAGGGCGCCGCAAAGATCTGCCCAGTGATCACCCAGGACGCGCATGGCCCGCCCGTCCACATGCACAAACACCTTCCAGACCGTCGGTGGGGGCACGATCACACGCCACTGTAGCTCCATGGTGAACCGCGCTCCGTTCATCACTAAGCGCGGAAGGACGAACCCGACGAGCTCCAGGGCTCCGCCGTTGGGACGCGCGTCAAAGGTGGCCAGCGGCTTGCCCGCCTGCGGAGCAGGTGGGCGCCTGGCGGCCGGGGCGGTGACGACGACGACCTCGTTGTCCACGGTCCCGACCACCTGCCACCGGGCGGCGTGGCCCGCCGCGGTGCGCCGACGGACGCAGAGCTCGGCGCGACCGACGATCCCGGCGCGCCCCTTGCCGCCCTGCAGCCAGGCGCCCAGGGCGGTGTGACTCTGGAAGGCCGCTCCCCGCAGCTCCGCCTGATTCGCCGCGGCAGCGTCAACGCCGAGCACTCCGAGCTGACCCTGAAGGCCGACGTGGCTCCGCGCGATCTGCGCCGCCTCGACCAACCGACGCACAGCCGCCGGGGCGCGCACCCGCGCCGGCCCCGGCGGGAGCGCACGCACCGACCACCCCATGGCCCGGACCTGGTCTCCAGGGATTCCGGGGCGAAGCCGTTTCCCGTCACGCCCGACGAGATCCAATGAGGGTCGCCCGTGGCGCGTGGTCTGGACCAGGATCAGGTCCCCGTCCGGGCTGACGAAGTGCACCCGATTGCGAACCGCTCCGGCAAAGGCGACCACGGGCGTCTTTCCGGGCGGCGCGATGACGAGGGTCTGGTGGTCCCAGGAGCGAGCCGCGCCGCGAAGCGTGCGCCGGCGATGCACCAACGTGCCGTCCGGGGCGAGGCGCCCGAGCACCCCATCCCGAGCAACGACCCGGCTACGGCCCCCGCGGAAGCCGATCCGATGGATCGAGTACACGCAGCCGTTCACGTGCTTGCGGCAGGGCTCACTCCGGTCCCCGGCGTTCGTCTGATAGATCAGCTCGCGGCCGTCCGGGGTCACGAACTGCGGATCGTAGTGAACCGCGTCCGCGCCGGTGACGATGGCGTGCGGCTGCGGGGAAGCCGCGCGCAGGTCGACCCCATACAGACTCACCGGACACGTCGCCATCAGCCGGGCGCCGCTCGCGCAGGAGGTCTTCATCACCGCGAAAGCCAGCTTCGATCCGTCGGGCGACAGCGCCACTCCGTACATGGGGCGCCCGAAGGCCCGGGCGCCCACGCTCGTGAGCGAGGAGCCGCCAGCGCGCACGCGGACCACGGCCAGCTCGCCGCTCACCAGCTCCACGGCGATGACACCGCCGTCGCTGCTGATCGCCCGCACGCGTTGGATTCGAGCGGCGTCCACGCCGACACCACGCACGTCGAGGGTGGGGCCGAGCAGCGCCCGCCGGAGCTCATTGCGCCCGTCCTCCCGCTTCCCGAGCAGCGCCACCGCTGTGCCCGAATCCGCCACGGCCGCCCAACGCACTGACTGCCGGTCCGTACCCAAGACCGAGGTGGGTTCGCCGCCCCGTGGGGAGAGCTGGAACAGTGAGCGACGCCCGGCGCGATTCCAGGCGAGGAACAGTCCCACGGCGCGACTGGCCCCGGGCCGAGGGCGCGGTCGGGGACGCCCCGCCGCCGGCATGTTCCTTGCTGCGAGGTCGGGATCCTCCCTGGGCGGAGCCTTCCGCTTCGTGCACGCGCTCTGCACCCCCCACAGCCCCGTGAGGACCGCCACGAGAACGACGCAGGCGTGACCCGGTAGTCTCTCAACCTCGTTCTGCATCCACTCCCTCCGGTAAAGCGAGTGATTCCAAGTGAGCCGCGTCATAAGTCCGCGCTCACTGCCCGCGGGGCCACATAGTAGTCGGAACGGGCAGGATGTTGAAGGGCGTTCCCGCAGGGTCGCCTTGACCTTTCCCGCGATTCAAGCGAAAAAGTCCCCGGGGTGTCAGTGCAGTAGATGTTGGCAGCGCACCGACGACCCTCGGGGGCGATTCCAGCCCATACCTCAATTCTCTGGAGTCGTTCTCGCTGCGAAGAAAGTGTACAGGTCGAACCCAGACGAGGAACGAAACCGCGCGGATATGGCGATGCAAACGAACGAAGACCAGGTGTTGAAGGCCTACTATCGTGAGTGGGGAACGCGTCAGACCCAGGACGAGCTGCGCGATCGCATTCACTGGATCCTCAGACAGGTCACGGGAAAGAAGGTTCTGGACGTCGGCTGCTCGCAGGGTCTCGTCCCGCTGCTGCTCGGCCGGGCGGGCTTCGATGTCCTGGGGCTCGATGTGTTTGCAGGCGCGATTGAGACAGCGCACTCCAACCTGGCGGGGGAAAGCGACGCAGTGAAAGAGCGGGTCCGCTTCGTCCTCCAGGACATCCACGAGTTCGAATCCGACGAGAGGTTCGACACCGCAGTCGCCGGCGAGCTGCTCGAGCACATGATCGACCCGACCCGGACGGTCGCGGCCATCCACCGAGTCCTCCGGGAAGGGGGCAGGCTCATTGTGACCGTGCCCTTCGGCGTCCACCCCGACACGGATCACAAGCAGACCCTGTATCTGTCCGATCTGACCCGTCTACTCGAACCAACCTTCGCGATCGAGTGGCTCGATGTCGAGCACAACTTCATCTGTTGTGTGGCCAAAAGGACGGCTGCCGGATCAGCACTGCAGCCCGAGGAGGTGGCGCACGAAGAGCTCCTGAGAACGTCCGAGCGGGCGTTCTTCTCCATCGAGCAGCGCTACCTGGACCGCGCCGAGGAGCTGCGCAATCTCGCCGCGGGTCTGACCCGAAAGAAGGAGGAGGCCGAGCGTCTGGGCCAAAAGGAAACCGCCGCCGCGCTGGCTCGCGAAGCCGCCGCCCGGGCGGAGGTCGAACACCTAACGAGCGAGGCCGAACGCCTGACGAGCGAGAGCGGGCGCCTCAAGAGCGAAGTCGGGCGCCTGAGGAATGAGGTCGAACGCATGCTCCTACAGGAAGAGAGCGCTCGCGCGGAGGCCGATCACCAGCGCGCGCTGGTCCGACAGGCCCGGTTCCGCGCCGAGTCCGCCGCTGCCCGCCAAAAGACGCTCGAAGCCCGCGCCCAGCAGCTCTACGATCAGCTTCATCGAGCGCGCCGGTCCGTCGGCTTCCGCATCAGTCGTGCGAGCAGCTTGGCCATCCGTGAAGGCAACCCGGTGAAGGTTCCCCGGCGCTGGGTCGAGCTGTTCCGCGGCCCTGATGAAGTCCTGGACAAGCTGGCGCTGAAGGCGGCTCCCCCGGCCTCCCCCACGAACCCCGGACCTCCTGTTCGTCGCGCCCACCCGTCACGGGAACGGGAATGACGGTTCACTGCACGTTGAAGTCGAGCTCAATGGCGCGCCCGTGGCGCAGGACGGTGATGGTGCCGGAGCCCCCCGGGTTCGCGGCCCCCTGCAGTCCCTCCCGGATATCATCGACGTAGCGCACGGGTCGGGTGCCGGCGCGCTGTATCACGTCGCCGACGCGCACGCCGATGCGACGAAAGCCAAGCGTGGTTCGCCCCACCCGCACGCCCTTGGAGGTCACAGTGGGCCGGAGGTGGTCCTCGAGCTCACCCGTCAGATTGAGACGACCGATGAGCCACTTGGACGTCACAGTCGGCGCCTTGGCGCTGGCGCGTCGCACGGGGCGCGGCTGGGCCCGGTGGTCGGGGCTCGGGGCCTGCCGCGTGCTCCGCTGACTGCCCTCGCCGTAGCTCACCCAACTGAAGGAGCCCGCCCGGCGCAGCTGCACAAAGTACATTGCGATCCTGACCACCTCGAACTCTCCCCAATGGTCGCCCGGGCTCAGCAACATGTAGCGATCGGATTTCACGTCCAGCAGCGAGGCCGAGCTCCTGTCTGGGGCGCCCGGCATGACATTCGTCGCGATCAGCAAGAACTCGGACGATTGCGCACCCTTGGGCCCCGGGCCCCAAGACGGAGGTGGAGGCCCCTGCCGACGGGGCGAAGCCGCGGCTCTGCCGGGCCCGGTGGCGTCACTCGAAGTGTTGCGCCGCGAGAGGGTCGCGCGGCTCCGCGGGCTCGCGGCCGGGGACGGCGCCCGCGCGCTCAGGAGCCCGACGACCGAAGGAGACGCCCACACGGCCAACGCCAGCGCCGTCAGCCCCAGCAGCAGCACGCCGGAGGCCCCGCCCACGCCGAGGCGCCCATCGCGCATGCCTGCGGTCCCCACGCCTTTGGTCTCCGCACCCGGATCGAGGCAGCGGGTACTTCCGAGAGGTTGTCCGTGCCGATCCACGCCGACCGCGACGGCAGCACCTCGGGAGGTGCTTGGTCTCGTTCGGTCCGGTACGCTCCGCGCAAGGTTCATGTGCGATCAGCCTCTCAACAGAATTATAGGTGGTTGTGAGCAGAGTATGCAAGAAGCTGGCGCGGCAGGGGGCAACCGCCTCCCCCCCGACCGTCTCCGACGATGCCCCCTGATCCTCACCCGCTCAACCGCCGGTAGACGCGATCGACCTTGTCGCAGACCTGGGACCACGTGCGATGCCGGACGATCCAATCGCGGCCGCTTCGGGCGAGCTCGGCGCGCAGCGCGGGCCCGCGCAGATACCGCTCGAGCTGCTCGGCCAGGCTGCCCACGTCGTCCTTGCGGTGCACGAGGCCGGTCTCCTCGTGGCGCACGATCTCGGTCAACGCGCGGACGTCCGAAACGACCACCGCCTTCTGGGCGGCCATGGCCTCGAAGGGCTTGATCGGAGAGACGACCTCGCAGACCCTGACTCCCTTCCGCGGAAAGGCCATGATGTCGCATAGCGCGTAGTAGTCCGGCGCTGCTTCGTGCGGCACGCGGCCGGTGAAGCGCACGAGCTCCGAGACACCGAGGCGTTTCGACAGCGCTCTGAGGTCATCCTCGGCCTCCCCGTCCCCCACCAGCAGCAGGCGAAAGCTGTCGCCGGTGCGACGCCGGAGCAGGGTGGCGGCCCGCAGCAGGTAGTCGAGCCCCTCGTAGTCCTTGAACGCGCCGACGTAGCCGATGGTGATCTTCCCCCCCAGCCGCCAGCGGCGCTCGAGCTCGGGATCCCGCGCGCGCGGGACGAACGCGGCGGTATCTACCGCGTTGGGCAGCACCGAGATCTTGTCGGCCGCCACTCCTCCCCGGACGAGCACCTCGCCCACGGCCTCGGTGATGGTGAAGACATGGTCGGCGTGCATCGCCGCCTGCACCTCGAGGCGCTCGATCATCCGATAATGGTCGGAGCCCTCGTACTCGGGCTGCGCCGCCGCCCCCGTCATGTGCCACAGCCCCCGCACCTCATAGATCGAGGGGATCCCGAGCCGCTGCGCCGCCTCGGTGCCGGCCAACCCTCCCGTATAATTCGAGGCGGCGTGGAGAATCGACGGTCTCAGCGCGGCGCAGCGGCCGAGCAGCGCCTCCACGCTCGCCGTCTGGTAGTCGGTAATGCTTCTGCCTCTCCGCCCTTCTGGCGCGAAGCAATAGGGCACGCCGTTGATTTCGGAGCGGGAGTCGACGGTCCTGACCCCGATGAAATCATTGCGATCATTCGGATAACCGAGCCGCGCCTGGACTGTCAGGTCCCAGCCTTTGTCGCGCAGCGCTCGCGCCAGCCAGTGCGTACGAATGGCATAGCCGCTCGAGTGGTGCGGCAGGGTCTGATTGGCGTAGTACAGCACGCGACCGGGGAGCGGCTCCCAGTCGCGGCGCCCAGGGCCGCCGTAACAGACCCCGGAGCGCAGGAGCTGAGCCTGCAGGTGCAACGCGTTCTGCCTCTTTGCCCGGCCTGCGCTGCTCGGCGACGCGCCCGCGATCGACTCCAGGAGCGCGAGGGGACGCAGGATCCCGCCGGCCCGCTCCTGGCACGTGACGAGGGCTCGGGCCAGATTCACCCACGCCTGCGACCGCGGGTCTTCGAGGCGCTCGAGCGCCCGACCCGCGCGGACGTCGACGACGTCGGGACCATGGGCTGCGACGTTGGCGGTGAGGATCGCCAGGGCCAGGCTCTCCCCCATCACCAGCGAGCTCGCGGCATCGATCAACCTGCGCTCGAGTGCCTCCGCGGGCACAACCAACCCGCCGAACCGCAGTCGAGCGGCGCTGGCGTAGAGCTGTGCGTGCACCGAGCGGGCCCGCCGCCAAAGGGTCGGCAACCGCCGGATCAGCCACGGATGCGGCCGGCGCAGCACGGCCTACTCCGCGTCCTGCGGCGGCTTCGTCTCGCCCGTCTCCTCGGGCGGCGCCCCACGATAGACCCGGGCGACGTTGTCCAACGTGCCGCGATAGGTGATCTTGCCCCTGTCCACCAGGATCGCGCGCGTGCACACCTGCCCCAGGATCCCGAAGCTATGGGACGCGATGACCACGGTGTGTGCCTGCTCCAGCATCGAGCGGATGCGCTCCGAGGAGCGCGCCCGAAACTCCTCGTCCCCCACCCCGAGCGCCTCGTCGAGCAGCAGAATCTCCGGTTGTACGGCGGTCGCAACCGAAAACCCCAGGCGTGCTCGCATGCCGCTGGAGAAGGTGCGCAGGGGCTGGTCGATGAACTCCTCGAGCCCGGAGAACTCGATGATTCCCGGCAGCAGCTCGTGGATCACGCCGCGGGGATGACCGAGGATGCTGCCGTAGAGGTACGCGTTCTCGCGCCCTGACAGGTTGACGTTGAACCCGACACCGAAGCCGGCCAGGAGCACCGGGTGCGTGAGCGTCTTGGCGCTGCCGCTGTCGGGCCGGTAGATACCCGCGATGACGCGCAGCATCGTGCTCTTGCCGGCGCCGTTGCGGCCGACGATGCCCACGACCTCTCCCTCCTTGACATCGAGCGACACCTGGTCCAGCGCGGTGAAGCTGTCATCGTCTCGCCGCCGACCGCCGCGCAACATGCTCAGAATGGATCGACCGATGGGCTCCAGCGTTACCCTCCGGCGCGGGAACCTGAGCGTCACGTCTTCGAGCTTGATCGTCGTGCGGCTCATAGCTTCTTAATCACCCGCGCTTCGAAGCGCTGGAAGATCATGGCCCCGAACACGAACGCCAGGACGCAGCAGGCCGCCGACCAGGCGATCTGGCCCGCCGTGACGGTGAGCGGCTGTCCCGTCACGCCGTCACGGATCATCGTGATGGGAACCGCCACCGGATTGAGCAACAGATACTCCATTACCGCCGCCCTGCCCCGGCCCATCTCGACGGTCCACAGCACCGGTGAGATGTACATCCCCGCCAGCAACACGAAGTTGATCAGGTAGCCGACGTCGCGGTTGACGACGTTCAAGCACGCCAGTCCCAGACCAACGCCCAGCGCCAGCATCCACAGCAGGAGCAGCCCCAGGGGCACCATCAACAGATATGCGGTGGGGGCCAGTCCGAAGTAGATCATGAACGGGATGACGACCAGCAGATTCATCGACGTCATGACGAGCTGGGAGCAGGTCGCGGCGATGGCGAACAGACTCCGGGGGAAGTAGATCGAGTTGATCGTCGCTTCGTTTTGGAGGAGCGAGGAGACCGCCAGCTGCAGGCTCGCGCCGAAGAAGCGCCACGCCAACACGCCGATGACGACCCAGAGCGGGTAGAGCTCTTGCGGCCTGCCGGCCACGATGGTGAACAGGACGATGTACACGCTCGACATGAGCAGCGGTTCCAGCAGGGACCAGAAGTAGCCGAGGGCCGAGTTGCGGTACTTCACTCGGAGGTCCCGCCGGATGAAGTTGGCGATCAGGTACTCGAAGCGCCGGACGTCGCGCCACATCTTGACCAGGCCGCCTGACAGGCTCGTAGAGGGATTGGGCTCGCTCAGCTCGTCGCCGGAAACCGTGTGTCGCTCATCCGTCATGCGCTTCCATCGTGCCGAGCCGGGCGGAGCGCCATGCGCTCGGATGCAAAGGAGACGATGAAACAGCTCCGGCCATCTTTGACTGAGGAGCGACGCTGCAGACGGCCGCAGGCCGCCCGATCCGGTGATGGGATATCAAACCGGTCGGCGCTCTAGCCACCGTAATTGGTAGCCGCCCGAACGGGCGCTGGATGTAGGGTGTCAGACCCGTCCTGGATCTCCCTCGCCGCCGTGGGCTTCCTCACCGCGGCGAGCGCGGGCGCGGGTGCGGACGCGTGGATGGCAACGCGCGGACGGCGGCGCGTGCTCCAGCTCTTCGTGCCCAGCGTGAACGCCGCCAGGAGTGGTAAAACGGCATAGGATATCGGCAGAACGAACGCCATCGGCAGGAAGCTGGCGGCCGACACGCGTTGATCCGCGGGACGCCCCCGCACCTGGCTGTAGTAGTACAGCCCAAACAGCATCACGACCACGAGATGGAGCGCCATCAGCTGTAGAAACCATCCCCCGATGGCGGCGGAGACGAGCAAGATCGGGTACATGATGATCGCCCCGAACACCGCGTAGTAGTGCAGCGCCACCAGGGGGTGCATGCGCCAGAAGTGCGAGACGCTGCCGAGGTAGTCCACGATGGTGGAACGGCGCCAACGCAGCTGCTGCGCGACATAATGGCTGAACTCGCGCGGCGCTCTGGTGTGGCAGAGCGCATCCATGGTCATCGTGGTCTTGTAACCGGCCTTGATGATCTGCCGGGTGAGGAACCGGTCCTCCCCATACTTGATCTTGCGCCGCTCGAGAATCGGCTCGAGCTCGACCAGGACCGAGCGCCGGTACGCCGTGAGGCACCCGGACAGGCACAGCACGGTACGGTAGGCGCGCTCCAGGTTCTTGATGGTGTGGTAGCCGAAGAAGTACTTCACCGACTGCATCCGCGTGAGCCAGTTGGTCTGCTTGTTGCGGATGTCGACCTGCCCGCCCACAGCGGCGACCTCAGGTCCGGTGAAGCGCCGCACGAGCTCCCGAACCGCCCGCCGGTCCACGGTCACGTCGGAGTCGACGGAGACGATGATCTCCGCGGTCGACAACCGCACGGCCCGGTTGATCGAGCGCCGCTTGCCGAGGTTGGCTTCGTTGCGCAGCACCGTCACCCGGTTCTCCCCACGCGCCTCGTCGAGTGCGTACTCCAAGCTCAGGTCTGTGGAGGCGTCATCCACGACCACGAGGCTGAGCTTGTGCGCCGGATAGTCCTGGGCAAGGACGCTGCGAATCGTGTCGCGGATGCCCTCGCCCTCGTTGTACATGGGTGTCACCACGGTGACGGTGGGCTCGTAGTCGTCCGCCACCTGGTCTTCGGATCGCCGACGAGCCCGGGCAGCCAGAAAGGGACCAACCGTGAGGATCAAACCCAACGTGATACAAATAATTTCAATAATTCCCAGTCCGCTCATTGTTCACCGGACCTCATCGCAGGGGGAGGCGTGAGGTCGCCTTCATACGTATAATAGTTCATACTTTAACCAGTTTACTATTAACTCGATCATCCGTCCACATTCGGTGGACGCCCGACTATCGAGGACCAACGCTGTCGATGCGTTTTAACAATACCATAACATTCTACTGCATTTTGATCGATCTGTCCCGGCATTCCTGTTCAAGCCCAAAAACCTTTGTCTGACAACAATACCACGACGTTCGACAGCGAGTTGGGGCAGATTGTCTCAACGCCCCTCCCGGGTCCCATCCGGGTTGAAAGGGTCGGGTTGAAAGCTCATTGGCTTCCAGCGCCAGCAACGCCAGGGAGGCCCGGCGACAGGGCGCTACTTTCCTGACGGCTGCAGAGCCGGCGGTCCTCAACGCGGTGCGTAAATCGGTTCGGCACCGCCGATCCGAGGAGCCCAACGCCAGAAGCTCGTCAGACAGAGAAGCTGTTCGAGACGGTCGCGCGCCAGAGATCCCCCGAGGCTGGACCCCGATGCGTCGTCGGGCGGGAAGCAGGTCCCTCAGCCGACGAGCGCTTCCTCGATCTTCGCGATCAGGCTGCGCCGCGTGAATGGCTTCTGCAGAAACACCGTGTCCTCGTCGAGCACGGCACGCTCTCCGAGCGCGTCACCCGTATACCCCGACATGTACACCACCCTCACATCGGGCCGCAGCTCCCGCACGGCGCGGTACACCTCGGGTCCACTCATCTGCGGCATCACCACGTCGGTGACGAGCACGTCGATGGCCCCCTCGTGCGTCTCGGCCAGGGAGACCGCTTCAGCGCCTCCGCCAGCCTCCAGGACGGTGAATCCCTGTCGCCGCAAGGTCCGACAGACTTGCCGCCGCACAACCGCCTCGTCCTCGACGACGAGCACGGTTTCGTCGTGGGTGGACAGGTCACCCGCCTCGTGGTGCTGGCGTGACACCGAGACTTCCTCCAGGGACCGCGGTAGATAGACATGAAAGGCCGACCCCTCGCCCTCGGCGGTGTCAATGCTCACCAGTCCGCCGTGCTGCTGGACGAGGCCGTGCACCGTGGCGAGGCCCAATCCGGTCCCCTTGAACTTGGGTTTGGTGCTGAAGAACGGCTCAAAGGCGCGCGCCCTGACCTCTTCGTCCATGCCGTGCCCGGTATCCCTGACGGTGAGCCGGACGAAGTCGACCCTCGGTTCGGTTGCGCCTTCCGGAGGCGTGTCACTGCCCCTGGCCACGTTCTCCGTCTCGATACGGATCGTCCCTCGTCCGGAGATGGCGTCCCGGGCATTGAGTGTCAGATTCAGCAGAATCTGCTGCAGCTGGCCCTCGTCTGCGAGGGTGTTGCCCAGATCCGGCGCGAGGGCGACCTCAATGGCGATGTCCTCGCTGATGAGCCGGCGGATCATTCCATGCGAGTGGCTCACGATGTCGTTGAGGTTCACGACCCGCACCTGCAGCACCTGCTTCCGACCGAACGCGGTCAGCTGCCGGGTGAGGTCCCGGGCGCGCTGCGCGGCCTGTTGGATCTCCTGGATGTCAACGCGCATGGGATCAGAGGCCTCCAGGTCCTGCAATAACAGCTCGCTGTAGCCGAGGATGGGCGACAGCATGTTGTTGAAGTCGTGGGCGATACCGCCGGCGAGCTGTCCCAGCGATTCCATCTTCGCGCTCTGGCGAAGCCGCTCCTCGAGCTGCGCCTTCCTGGCCTCTGCCTCTTTCCGCTCGGTGATGTCGCGGAAGATCCCGAAGGCACCGGCGTAGTAGGTGCCGTCCTCACGCCGATGCGGCGTGGCCGTCACGAGCATGGTGCGTCGCTGCCCGTCGTCCTGGCGGTAGAAGTCCACCTCGTAGCTGGACCGTTCCCCTGCGCGGCGCCGGCCGGTCTGGTTCAGGATCCGCTCGAACTCCTCGGGCGGGATGAGCTCCTGCAGGCTCCGCCCCACGAGGGAGCCGGGCGAGACGCCGAAGATCTGGTCTGCCGCGGGGTTGGCAAAGGTGAATCGCTCCCGCTCATCGACGATGCCGATCCCTTCGCCCTGATTCTCCACCAAGGTGCGATAGCGCTTCTCACTGCGCTGCAGCGCCGTCTCGGTCCGGCGGCGATCCGAGATGTCCAGGTTGAGTCCGGCGATCACCTCGACCCGCCCATCACCGGCCCGTCGAGCGACGCGGCCGTAGATCTGTGTCCAGAGCCACTCGCCCTGCGCCGACCGCACACGACTTTCCACCTGGAACGCGTCGACCTCACCGTCTTTGGCGCTCTGCAGCAGCTCCGTGATCGCGCCCACGTCCTCGGGGTGGATCCGCGCGACCCAATCCGATGCGCTGCACGGAACGTCCGCGCCAGCATAGCCCAACGCCCCCGTCTGCCCCTGCAGGAAGCTCACCGCACCGGTCGGGAGGTCCCAGCGCCAGAGAGACAGCTCACAGTCCTCCAGCAGCAGACGGGCCCAGATGTCGGCAGTGCCCGAAAAAGCCCCCCAGGGATCCTTCGTACCTTGCTCGCTCACCAACAACCTCCCAGTCGCGCACACCCGGCGCCGCCTGCCCACGCCGCCGGCCCGGGCCGCTCTGCCACAGGGCCATGCAGACTCCTGAAGCGCGCCACCGCAGCCGTCAGGTGATCACCTGACGGCTTGCATCATAATCCTGATATTCGTCACGCTCCACGATCTCGACGATATGCTGCACCAGCTGCCACACGTCGGAGAATCCCGTATACAGGGGCACCGGGGCCAGCCGGATCACGTTGGGAGGGCGGAAATCGGGCACGACGCCCCGCCCGCGCAGGGCCTGACTGATCCGGTAGGCCTCGTGATCGCGCTCCAGGGCCACATGTCCGCCTCTGCGTTTTGGATCACGCGGAGTCCCCAGCCGAAACCCAAAGGGGGCATCGGTCAGCCGCGCCTCCACCAGCCACACCAGGTACTCGGTGAGGGCCTGAGACTTTCGCGCGAGGGCAGCGATGCCGACCTCGTTGATCAGCTCCAGGGCGCCGAACAGTGGGGCCGCCCCGAGGATCCCGGGTGAAGAGATCTGCCAGCCCCCTGCACTTGGCTGCGGCTCGAAGTCCAATCGCAGCTCGAACTGGCGCTCCTTGGCATAGCCGAACCATCCCGCGAGCGCAGGGCCGAGCCCGAAGTGACGACGATTCACATAGAGAAACGCCGGGGCGCCCGGCCCGCCGTTTAGGTACTTGTATCCACACCACACGGCAAAATCCACGTCCCAGGCGTCCAAGGCGTGCTCCACCACGCCGACCGAGTGCGAGCAGTCGAAGCCGATGGGAATCCCCCGTCGTCGGGCAGCGCGGCTGAGCCGCTCCATGTCCAGGAGCTGGCCGCTGCGAAACAGCACCGATGGCAGAAACACCAGGGCGACGTCTTCGCCCATCCCGGCCTCGATGTCCGCTTCGTCCAGGGTCCGGCCGTCGGAGCTCTGGGTCAGCACGAGATCCCGCTCCGGGTCACCTCCGCGCAGCGTAATCTGACTGCGGAGCGCATACAGGTCCGTGGGAAAGTTGAGGGCATCGGCGAGGATCTTGCGCCGGCGGCCCTCCGGGCGAAAAAAGCTGCTGACCAGCAGGTGGATATTAATCGTGGTGCTGCCCGTAGCCACAACCTCCTCAGGGGATGCTCCCACCAGGCCCGCCGCCAGCTCCCCGAGGCGCTCGGCATACCAGAACCAGGGCGGCTCGGCCTCGAGCCACCCCCGGACCCCGAGCCGTTTCCAGTCCTCGACCACCCGGCCGAGGCACGCCTCGGCATTGCGGCTCATGAGCCCGAGGGAGTTGCCGTCCATGTACAGGGTTTCCGGTGGGACATAGAATCGGTCGCGCAGGTCTCTGAGGGGATCCTGCAGATCCCGGGCCGCCGCCGCCTCCAGTGACAAGTCAGGCCCGCTCATCCCTCAGCCTCCGACCCGCCGCTGGGAAGCGGGGAGAAACAGGATTCCTCATTGTCCGAAGTATTGGATTGGGTGGGCGGAAGGTCAAGCCCAGACTCATTCGGCGGCGCCGGAGGCACAGAGTGGTAAAAGACGTGCTGTGTGCGCTGGAGAACGACGGGGTGCAGCGATCGGCCGAGACCGAACGACGCGGCGGGTCCCGCTCGGGTCTCTCGAGACCTGTCAGGGCTCCGCGCGGCCTGGGGTCCCGCGCGGCCCTGGGGTCCCAGGGCGACCTTGACGCCGGATCTCAAGTTGCATGATACTCCTCACGAGGACCGAAAATCGCGATGAACGCTCCTCGCACGGACCGTAGATGTCACAACGACGAATTGTCGCCCAGCCCGCCCTGCCGGCCCTGCTCGGCCTGCTCACCGGGTTGCTCCTCATCGGCTGCGGGACCCGGCGGGTCGCCGACATGGACGAGGTCTACTTCTCCTGGGACCAGCGGCGCGTGCTCTGCGGGGTGAGCATCGACGACAACCTGCCGGGGGATTTCGTCCCGGATCTCGAGAATCTCCGAGAGGGCTTCGAGCGGGCCCGCGCGCGCGGAGAGGTGCTGGTCCTGTATGCGCACGAGCCCGGTGATAACGTCTCGTTGGACCGCCTCGAGTCCGTGCTCGCGCTCGTGGACGAGCTGGGCCTGCCGTTTCTGACCTTCGACGAGCTGCACGGCTCGCCCCGGGGGACGGGGGTCGCGCTCACCTTCGATGACGCCTACGTCGACGCCTGGCACGAGCAGCGCGCGCTCTTCGCCGCGTACGGCGCCCGCGTCACCTTCTTCGTGACCCGGTTCCACCGGCTCTCGGCCCCGCGACTCGACCTGCTGCGCGAGCTCCGCGCCGACGGCCACGCCATCGAGAGCCACGGGGCAAACCACGTCCACGCGCCCGACTACGTCGAGGAATACGGCTTGCAAGCCTACGTCGAGGACGAGGTCCTCCCCTCGCTCGAGGCGATGCGTCGCGAGGGGTTCACTCCCACGACCTTTGCCTACCCCTCCGGCGTCCGCACTTCCGAGATCGACCGCGCCGTGCTCAAGCACGTCGCGCTCGTGCGCTCCATCTCGTGGGCCACCCGCGCGTCGGTCATCGACGACCCCTGCCCCGAGTGAGTCCCTTGGCTACACCCGTCCCCCAGCCCCGCCGTCCCCGCCGCCCCCGCTGCTCCCGCCGCCGCCGCCGGCCGCTCACCGTCACCCTCGCCGTGGTGTCTGGAGTCGTGGCGTGGGGAGCGGGCCTCGCCCGTGCCGACGACCGGGCCGGGCACGAGAGCCTCAACCTGCCCGCGGGCAGCCTCCGCATCAGCGCCTCGCTCGAGGTGGGCCTTGACGTGCGCTCGCTCGGCGCCCCCGTCTCGCTGGCCCCGGATGTCTACGTGGGCGTCACACCCCGGCTCACCCTCGGGATGATCCACAGCGGTCGCGCCCTGGGGCTCATAGACAGCGGCCGGGGGCTCTGCGTCTCGGGGCGATCGGGCGGTTGCGATCCCGTGTACTCCGGCACGGGGCTCGACGGCTGGTACACCCTCCTGCGTGCTCCCGGCTTCGAGCTGGCCACCCGCACCCGGGTCTACGCGGCGCGCTTCTCCGGGCCGCTCAAGCTCCGCGTCACCCTGGGTCTGCAGGGTGTCTTCCGGGTCGGGCCGGTGGCCCTGCGCTTCGATCCCCACCTCTCGGTCGGGCTCGTCAATCGCGAGCTGGGGAACGCCGACACGCTCAACGTGCCCATCCAGCTCTTCCTGGCCCTCGGACGCTACGTCGCGATCTACCTCCGCACGGGACTCCGGGGCCTGCTGAACAACTTCGCCGAGCAATACGCCGTCCCGTTGGGATTGGGCGTTCTGGTGCGCCCCAGCGCGCGCTGGCAGGTGGGCGCGCAGGTGGTTTTCCGTCAGCTCCTCGGCCCGCTGAACACGCACCAAAAACGCGATCTGCTGTTCTACGCGGACTACCGGTTCACGCCGCTCTTCTGAGTCTTGGCGGCCGCGCGGAGAGCGATCACGCGCACGAGCCGCGGGAGCGCACGCGCGAGCCGCGGGAGGCCAGCCCGATACGCCGCGTTCGTGCCCCGGGCGATGGCCCGCGGCACCGACCGCCGCGCGGTGTAGCTGCTCACGCTCACCCAGCCCCTACGCCGCACGTGCTGCTGCCAAACGCGACGACCCTGGCCCACGTCCCAGATCGCGAGCTCGAGCTCGACCTCGGCCTCGAGGGTGTGCCCCGGGATCGCCATGCACGCCGGGATCCCCACCAGCGTCATGCCCACCGTGAGCGCGCACACGAGCAGACCGGCGAAGGCCGCGTTGAGCCTCCGGCGGAGGCGCACCGACATCACTTGACTCGTCACCAGCAGCGAGGCGCGCGCGTCCTGCGCCGCGCGCAGCAGCTCACTTCCGCTCGCCCGTGAGAGCGGCGACCGCACCACTTTCCGAGCGACGCCGAGCCGCGCCACCGCCTGGCCCAGACCGCGGCCGTTGTCATCTGGCGGCGCCCCGATCACGACTCCCCCGCTGCAACGCGCGGGCACCGCGCCTCGCGGAACCAGGGTGGCGACCATCACGGTTCCGGCGGGCGTCCCGCTGTGTGGGCGGGCGAGCGGACGGACCGCCGCGTGCAGGGGTCGCAGCAGGGAGCTCCCCGCGGGCGCGCAGCCGAGCGCACAGAACGAGACCACCCCGAAAAGTGGCAGAAGCCATGGGCAGAGCCTCAGTCGTGATCCTGTTTCGGTCATCGGCTCACTGTACCCCGTTTTTCAGTTCCCTGAAACGCATCGCGACCAAGGGGCCGTTGTGCAGGAGCGGAAATGACCGTACTATCAGGTCCGCTTGGACGACCTCCGAGGCGATGAATCGAAATGTGTGCACTGAAAATCCTACACGTCGCCGGCGCACGGCCCAACTTCATGAAGGTGGCGCCGATCATCGCGGCCATGGCGCGCCGCGGCGGCGACATCGAGCAGCAGCTGCTCCACACGGGGCAGCACTACGACGAGAACATGTCTCGCGTGTTTTTCGACCAGCTCGGCCTGCCCCGTCCCGACGTCAATCTGGAGGTCGGCTCGGGGACGCACGCGCAGCAAACAGCGCGCATCATGCAGGCCTTCGAGCCGGTGGTGCTGGCGTCGCGGCCGGACTGGGTGTCCGTGGTCGGGGACGTCAACTCCACCCTGGCCTGCAGCCTCGTCTGCGCGAAGCTGGAGATCCCCGTGGCCCACGTCGAGGCAGGACTTCGCTCTTTCGATCGAACCATGCCGGAGGAAATCAACCGGATCATCACCGATCAGCTCGCCGACCTCCTGTTCACGCCCTCCCGGGACGGCGACGAGAACCTCCTGCGCGAGGGCATCTCGCCGGACAAGATCCACTTCGTCGGGAACGTGATGATCGATACCCTCCTGCGCCTGCTGCCCCAGGCGACACCGGCAGGAAACGCCTTCCTGGAGCGCCTCGCACGTGAGCGAAAGACCTCCGGCGCTCCCCCTGTGAGCGACGACTTCGTGCTGGTGACCCTGCATCGCCCCGCCAACGTGGACGACTCCGCAGCGCTGGCAGAGATCCTGCGGTCCCTTGCCGACCTCAGTCGGGATCGCACGGTGATCTTCCCGGTCCACCCCCGAACCCGGGGCCGCATCGCGGACGGTGGATTCGGGGCCGACCTGGACGGCCTGCTGCTCATCGAGCCCGTGGGGTACCTCGAGTTCGTGGGCCTGATGAGCCGCGCCGCCCTGGTGCTCACCGACTCCGGCGGGATCCAGGAGGAGACGACCGTACTCGGCGTCCCCTGCCTCACGGTGCGCCCCAACACCGAGCGACCGATCACCATCACCGAAGGCACGAACCGGCTCGTCGATTGCCGCCACGAGGCCATCCTGGAGGCGGCCTCGGTGGCCCTCCGCTCGGCGCCGTCCGCTTCCGCCCGACCCGAGCTGTGGGACGGACACGCGGCGGTACGAATCGTCGAAGTGTTCCTCCGCCAAAACTGATCGTCGTCGCCCCGGTAGCGCGGCCTGGGCCTTCGGCGAGAAGGGTGTTGCCGTCCTGGGGAGTCCTAGCCTATGCTGAAGCCCAAATCCGTACTCTAAGGAGCCGTCATGAAGCGCACTCGGTTGGTTGGACTCGCTGCAACATTGGGGTTGGTCGCCGCCCTCGGTTTGGTGTTCGTGGGCAAGGCCCGGGCGGTGTGGCCGCCGCCGGATGACGACCAGCTCGATCTGAGTGATCCCCAATACTGGCCCAACGACAGCAACTACGGCTCCACCTGGGAGCATTTCAGCTTCATCCCGGCCGACGCCTACGACCGCGTGCAAGCCTACAGCCCCTACGAGATTGGGATCGGGTCCGGAGTGCACGCCGACCGGGCCTGGCAGAAGACCATCGGCGACCGGCGGGTGATGATCGCCGTGGTGGACTCGGGGATCCGCTGGCGGGAGCGGGACCTGGTGAACAAGTACTATCTGAACCGGGGCGAGTTACCCCCGCCGGACGCGGGCTGCACCGGCGATGGATCGACCTATGACGTCAACGGCGACGGCTTCTTCAACGTCCAGGACTACACCACCAACACCGGCGGGGAGCTGCCCGAGAACGTCTGCGACACTGCGCTGCTCAACGTGGCCGGCGGGTGGGACTACAATCAGAACGGCTTCCTCGACCCCCAGGACCTCATCGCCATCTACTCCGACGGCATCGACGACGACCTGAACGGCTACATCGACGACATCTCCGGCTGGGACGTCTACCAGAACGACAACGACCCCCATGACGACACCGACTACGGCCACGGCACGGGCGAGGCCGAGGACTCCGCCGCCCAGGGCAACAACGGCATCGGCGACATCGGTGTGTGTCCCGAGTGCACCGTGCTCATGGTGCGGTCGGGCGAGTCCTACATGACCGATGTGAATGACTTCGCCATGTCGGTGATCTTCGGCGTGGACAGCGGCGCCTCGCTGATCCAGTCCGCCCAGGGCGCGATCAACAACTCCAAGTTCAGCCAGGACGCCATCGACTACGCCTGGGCCAACGACGTGACCGTCGTGGTGAGCGCGGCCGACGAGGACAGCTTCCACCAGAACTTCCCGGGCAGCGTGAACCACACGGTGTACGTGCACTCCATCCAGCACAACTCCTCGAGCTGGCGCGAGGCCAAGACCTTTTTGAATTTCTGCAACTGCACCAACTACGGCGCCCAGCTCCTGCTGTCCACTCCCGGGGCGAGCTGCTCCTCCGAGGCGGTGGGGCGCACCTCGGGCATCGTGGGCCTGCTGTACTCCATGGCGCTGAAAGAGGACGTGCCCTTCCCGAACGGAGTGCCGGGTCCCACGGACAAGTTCGGCGCCCGGCGGCTGCGGGCCGACGAGGTCAGGCAACTCCTGCTCGGGACCGTGGACGACATCCACGACCCGAACACCCACACCGACCCGGAGCGCTACCCCACCAAGGTCGGCTGGGAGGCCCGCTTCGGCTACGGCCGCACCAACGTGGGCCGCGCCGTGCGCGAGATCGAGGCCGGGCGCATTCCCCCGGTGGTGGACATCGTCACGCCCACCTGGTTCCACGTGCTCTACCCGGAGCAGACCCCGAGCGTGGACATCATCGGCGAGATCAGCTTCCGGGACATCTACGACTCGGTGGACTACGTGATCGAGTGGGCCGGGGGCCTCGAGCCGGACGACGACGCGTTCACGGCCATCGCCTCCGGCACCGACGTGACCACGGCCATGACCGGGGTGCTGGCCTCCTGGGACATCTCCGGCCTCACGATCGACAACCCGGACATGCCCGAACCGGACATCCACATCAACAAACACATGGTCACGCTCCGCATCCGGGTCACCACCAACTCCACCGTCACCGAGCTCGACGGGGTGAAGGCCGAGCTCCGCAAGGCGATGCACATCCACCGGGATCCGGACCTGCTGCCGGGCTTCCCCATCTTCCTCGGCGCCTCGGGGGAGGCGCCCCCCAAGACCGCAGACATCGACGGGGACGGCGTGCGGGAGATCATCTACCTGGACGCCGACGGCTACGTGCACGTGCTCAAGGGCGACGGCACCTACGTGCCGGGCTTCCCCGTGGCGGTGAACCTGCTGCCGCACCTGGATCCGGCGAACCCCCAGAACCACCTGGACTCCTACGCCTTCGACTCCGGAGCAATGGACGCCCAGGTGCACTCCTCCTTCACCAACACCGCCCCGGCGGTGGCCGACCTGGAGAACAACGGCGGTGAGCTGGAGATCATCGTGGCCAACCACGACGGCTTCGTCTACGTCTACGACTCCGCCGGGAACGTCAAGACCGGCTTCCCGGTGGAGATCGACCGCTCCCTCATCACCGACATCAATGAGTTCCGCAACGTGGACAGCGGCATCATCGGGTCCCCCACGGTGGAGGACATGGACGGCGACGGCGACTACGAGATCATCGTGGGCGCCATGGACGGGTACGTCTACATGTGGCACCACGACGGCAACCTGGATCCCGGGTACCCGGTGCAACTGATGCTGCCGGGGGACAGCGACTTCGCCCGCACCATCTCCCCGCCCTCGGTGGGAGACATCGACGGAGACGGCTCGCCGGACATCGTGCTCGGCTCGAATCAGTCGGTGAACGAGCAGGGCTCCATGTGGGCGATCCACGCCGACGGAAACGATCACCCGGGCGGACCGTTCCTCGAGGGCTTCCCCATCTACGTCCTGTCGCTGAACCTGCTGCCCATCGTGGGTACGGGCCTCGCCACGGCGCCGGCCCTGGCGGACGTGGACGGCGACGGCCGGCTCGAGTTCGCCATCGCCGGGGTGGCCGGGCCCACCAAGATCTACGACGGGGACGGCTACCTGTACCGGGCCGTGGAGAACGGCAACCCCAACGACCCAACCAAAGCCTTCGGACCGGGCTCGAACTCGCTGGACATGCCGATGCAGGTGTTCTTCACCAACCCGGTCTTCGCGGACCTCAACAACGACGGGCGGATCAACGTCCTGCAGGGCGGGGGCGGGATGCTGCTCGCCGCGGCCATGGCCGCCGGCGGCACGCGGATCTCCTTCGACCACCTGCTGGGCGCCTGGGACGTGCGCACCGGACGCTTCCTGTATGCCTACCCGCGGCGCATGGAGGACTACCAGTTCTTCCTCTCGCCGGCCGTGGCCGACATCGACGGGGACGGCCTTCCCGAGGCCATCAACGGCTCGGCCGGCTACTGGGTCCACGCCTTCAACCGCTACGGGGACGAGCCCGAGGGGTGGCCCAAGTTCACCGGCGGGTGGGTCGCCGCGGCCCCGGCCGTGGGCGACGTGGACGGGGACGGCAACCTGGACGTGATCACCGGCACCCGAAACGGCTGGCTCTTCGCCTGGCGGACCACCGGGCCCGCCACCGGCCGCGTCGAGTGGGAGAGCTTCAAGCACGACAACCGGAACACCGGGAACTACCACACGCCGCTGGAGCAGGGCACCCTGGAGCTGCCCGACGACTCGGACATCGACGGCGACGGCATCCCCAACACCGAGGACGGAGACATCGACGGCGACGGCATCCTCAACCAGGACGATGACGACGTGGACGGAGACGGGATCCCCAACGAGTTCGACTTCGACGCCGACGGCGATCGCATCGGCAACGAGGACGACGACACCCCCCTGGGCCCGATCGGCACCGTGGACGCTACGGACACCGACAAGGGCTGCGGCTGCTCCGCCCGCCCGACCCGCGACGCCGGCCTCCCCCTCACCCTCCTGCTGGGCCTGCTGCTGTTCGCCATCCGTCGACGGCAGAGAGAGGTTTAGTCGACGTCCACATCCTTCCAGCAGTAAGAGAGCTGAAGAAGAAGTATCCAGTCCGACCGGCCGATAAGAAGGCGCTTGAGCAGCTGGTCAAGCAAAAGAAGCTCGGTACCATCCAGCGGATCTTCTTCTTCCGATTCAAATGGTATCTACAGCTTGCGCTCTGGTTCCCCGGCAAACTCTGGACCGTTGTCCGCACCAACGCCAACGACGAGTGGAGAATGCCGCGGAGCCCAAGACCACGTCGGTAGTTGGTTGACTGCTCGATCGGGGTACTCCAGCGAGGTATGAGCGTCGTGAAGGCAATTCCGCGTGTCTTCTGCGGTGGGGTCGGCTAATAATCAGCGCTGGAGGTTCTTCATGTGTGAAGCTGTGGCGCGGGCTGCGCGGACTATTGAGCAGGCGAAGGCGGGGAGCGCGACCCTGGCGGGGCTGGTGAGCGTGGACGCGCTGGAGAAGGCGCCGTCCTACGTGGACCACCCGTTATCGCGTTAGGTTCTGGTAGGGCGCCGGGAGTAATGCGGCGAGTCGTTTTAGAAAGGCGAGGGGCTCCATGACGAGCGCGGTGGAGAGGGCGTGCAGCAAGGCGGCCTGTTCGTCGTCGGGGTCGATGTACTCCTCGTCTCGCTCGGCGAGGTAGCGTGTGGCGAGCTTGGAGAGCCGGCGGGCGATCCTGTGGGCGAGCCGTGCGACGTCGTCGTCGGTGGGCGGAGGGAGGGGTATGAAGACGAGCTTGCCGGCGGCTCCTGCTCCTGCTCCTGCTCCTGCTCCTGCTCCTGCTCCTGCTTTTGCTCCTGCTCCTGCTCCTGCTCCGGCTCCTGCTCCTGCTCCTGCTTTTGCTCCTGCTCCTGCTCCGGCTCCGGCTCCTGCTCTTGGGGTGTCGGGCACGAACAGACCGTCAGGTGTCACGCTGTGAAAGTGGACAGCGAGGTGGCGTAGGCCGCTCCGGTGCCGACTCGTCCGATCACCACGGCCATGGGGGAGGCGTCCGGAGTGGAGGCCCCCGGAGCGAAGCGGGCGTGATAGACCCATTCGTCGCCAACGGTTTCCGACCGGGTGTAGGCCAGATAGATCGCCCCGTCCGGCGTGGTGGTCACCGCTGGGTAGAACTGGGTGGGGGTGGGCTCGATGGAGGGATCGAAGGCCGCGCCCAGGAGCTGTCCCGAGGCGTCGAGTCGCTGTGCGAACACCTGGAAGGTCTGGG
>JBDRSE010000189.1:0-2834 GCA_043825095.1 bacterium | reverse complement strand
CCGGCATCATGTACGACGAGTTCGGTGAGCCCCAGTACAAGGCCCCGGAGCTGCTGAAGACCATGGTCGGCGAGGGCAGGTTCGGCCGGAAATCCGGCCAGGGATTCTACACCTACTGACCGACCCCCCGGGCCAGCACCTCACGGATCGTAACTACTCAGGTAGCCTCGCCATGGCGCTACCTTTGACTGGAGAATAGATCCCCCCTCCCGGGACCGCAACAGTAAAAACTTTCGCTTTTTTGCTGGACTCGAACGGAATCGTGTCGTACTGTATGAACCATGACGGGCGGCATGGTCATCCAAGGGCGCGAGGTAGACGAGGCGGACATAGGTCTGATCCGGGGTCTGCTGGCCGAGTATCCCGAGTGGGGGCGGACGCGGGTCAGCGAAGAGATTTGCCGTCGCTGGGATTGGCGCAACGCGCAGGGCCGACCCAAGGATATGGCGGCGCGCACACTGCTGCTGAAGCTGGAACGTCGCGGCTACATCCGACTGCCCCCCCGGCAGCGACCTTCGTCCAACGGGTTGCGAAATCGCCGCGTGCCGGTTGCTCCCGCGACCGAGCCGATCCGTGGAGTGTTGCGCGACCTGCGGCCGCTGACGGTGAACGTTGTTGCGCCCGGTTCGGAAGACCTGCGGCTGTTCAACGGCCTGCTGGCCAGCTACCACTACCTCGGCCACTGCAATACGGTGGGCGAGAACCTCCGCTACCTGGTTCGTGACCGGCACGACCGGCCGATGGCGTGTGCGCTGTTCGGTTCGGCGGCGTGGAAGTGCGCCGACCGCGACGCCTTCCTCGGCTGGGAGCGCGCGGTGCGGGAGCGCAATCTGCAACGGCTGACCAACAACACGCGCTTCCTCGTGTTGCCCTGGGTTGTGGTCCCGCATCTGGCCAGCCACGTGCTGGGCCTGATCGCCCGCCGGATTGGTGCCGACTGGCAGGTCAAGTACGGGCATCTCGTGTATGCGTTGGAGACGTTCGTGGACCGCGAGCGCTTCCAGGGCACCTGCTACCGGGCGGCCAACTGGGTGCGGCTCGGCGCGACAAAGGGACGCACGCGCAACGACCGCGAGCACCGTATCCGCACCGCGATCAAGGACGTGTATCTCTATCCGCTCGTCAAGGACTTCCGACGGGAGTTGTGCGCATGATGACGCTGCAAGAAGCACTGGCGATCTATCATGCCGGGCCGGAGGTCGTGGTGCGCGTGCTGCTGGAGATGGACGCGCGTCTCCATGCCGCACAACGTGCCATCCTCGCGCTGGAACAGCAGGTGCAGGATTTGACCCTGCGCCTCGATGCCAGCGAACGGCGGGTTCGGCAGTTGGAAGAGCAGGTGGCGAAGGACTCCCACAACAGCAGCAAGCCGCCGTCTTCCGACGGCCTCGCCAAGCCCAAGCCGAAGAGTCTGCGTACGCCCAGCGAGCGCCCCACCGGCGGACAGCCCGGCCATCCGGGCCAGACGTTGCGCATGGTGGAGAAGCCGGATCATACGGTGTCCCACCCAGTGAAGCGGTGCGCGGACTGCGGGCGTTCCCTGGCCGCACAGGCACCGGACCGCGTCGAGCGCCGCCAGGTCTTCGATCTGCCCGAGCCGAAACTGGAGGTCACCGAGCACCAGGCCGAAGTAAAGACCTGCGCCTGCGGCTGCGTCAACCGCGCCGCGTTTCCGCCTGAGGTCACGGCCCCCGTGCAGTACGGCCTTCGAGTCAAGAGCGTGGCCGTCTATCTCAAGCAGTACCAGTTGCTGCCCTTCGAACGGCTGACCGAGATCATGCGCGACCTCTTCGCCTGCGACACGTTCAGCGAAGGAACGCTGGCCAACCTCTCTGCCGCTTGCTCCCGGCGGCTGGAACCGGTTGATGCGGTAATCCGCGATCTGGCGGCCAAGGCCGAGGTGGCCGGCTTCGACGAAACCGGCGTACGCGCCATCGGCAGCCTGCACTGGCTGCATACCGTTTCGACCTGCTGGCTGACCTGGTACTTTGCGCACAAGCGGCGCGGACGCGAAGCCATGGACGCCGCCGGCGTGCTGCCGAACTTCAAGGGCCGCGCCGTCCACGATTTCTGGGGCTCCTACCAGAAGTATGACTGCGACCACGCCTTCTGCAACGCGCATCTCTTGCGCGAACTCGTCTTCCTGTGGGAGGAGCAAGCTCAGGCGTGGGCCAAGACCATGATCGACCATCTGCTGGCGATCAAGATGGCGGTCGACACCGCTCGGCAGGCCGGTCGGTTCGCCCTGCCTGACGTGGACCTCGACCGCTTCCACGCCCGCTACCTTGAAATCGTGGACACGGGCTATGCCCAGAACCCCGCCCCGCCACCACCGGAGGGCCCCAAGCGCCGCGGTCGCCAAAAACAGAGCAAAGCACGTAACCTGCTCGACCGCTTCCGCGACCATCCCGACAGCATCCTCGCCTTCATGCGAGACTTCTCGGTGCCGTTCGACAACAACCTCTCGGAACGTGACCTGCGCATGATGAAGCTGCGCCAGAAGATTTCCGGCACCTTCCGAAGTCTCGATGCGCTCGTGGACTTTTGCCGAATCCGTAGCTACGTCGCCACGGCGCGCAAGAACGGTCTCAACGCCCTCGACGCCATGCGCCGTGTCTTCAGCGGCGACCCCTTCATGCCCACCATCAACACCTCGTAACCCTCAGCCAACCCCCAAAGGCAAACACCGTCGCCCACTTCCCTCAGGAGGCATCCCGGGCCGGGACGCATCCTGAGTAGTTACGTTATGCGGAGTAAAACGAGGGTCCATACGCGCACCTCCCAAATTTGATCATCGGCCATTGACTAAATTTAGTCAATGGCCATTGACTAAA
>JBDRSE010000188.1:0-3792 GCA_043825095.1 bacterium | reverse complement strand
CCGGGCCCGCGTCCGCGGATGCACCGTCGTGCCTGACGAATCGGTCCGGCACTGCACGCAGGCCGCACCGATGAAAGCCACCAGGATCACTTGAATCGACGTGAATCGCCACCAGCCGCTGTCCTCTCGCTTCATGATTTTCTCCTACGGTTTCCAAGGTGTTACGCCCGAACCCCGGATTCGATCTGCTTCGCGCGCAATTGTCCCTTTGGGAGAACGACGCTGCTAGCCAAGCCTTACACCTCTACCTTTACATTCCCCAAAAACCCACCCCCGGGGCGTTAGGAATCGAACAGTTTCGCGGCCTTGATGGCGGAGGTTTCCACGGCCTCGATGAGCGCGATGGACAGCCCCCGCTCTTCCAGCTTGGTAATTCCGTCGATGGTACAGCCCCCGGGCGTGGTGACCTGATCCTTGAGCGCCGCTGGGTGCTCGCCGGTCTGCAGCACCATGTGGGCCGCACCGAGCATCACCTGGGCTGCCATGCGCCGAGACGCCAGCCGGGGCAGCCCCATCTTCACCCCGCCCTGCGCCAGGGCCTCGATACACTTGAACACGAAGGCCGGGCCGCAGCCGCACAGGGCCGTGCAGGCGTTCATGTGCCGCTCGTCCAGCTGCTCCACCTCGCCCACCGTGCGAAACACCTCGCGCGCCAGCTCCAGGTGCTGCTCCGTGACGAAGCGCCCGGCGCACAGCACCGTAATCGAGGCGCCCACCACGGCCGCCAGGTTCGGCGTCGCGCGGATCACCGGAATCGCGTCGCCGGCGAGCTCCTCGATTCGCGAGGTAGGGATCCCGGTGGCCACGGACAGGATCAGCTGCCCCTCCCGAAGGGTGTCGCGCACCTCGTCGAGCACGCCGGCCACCTGATCCGGATGTACGCAGATCAGCAGCACGTCGGCGGCCTCCGCCGCGGCCCGGTTGTCGCGCGTCCGGGCGACACCATACTGCTCCAGCCGCTGGAGCGAGCCCTCGTGACGGGCCGTGACGGTCATCCGATCCGGCGCCAGGGCCCCGGCTCGGAGCAGGCCCCGCACGATGGCCATGCCTATGGTTCCCGCGCCGCCGATGAGCGCGAGCCGTTGCTTGATGCTCAAGATGTCGTGCTCCACGGGCTGGGCACGCCGGACAGCACTGCCGCGACGATCCGCTGCAGCTCGGCTTCCCCTCCCGACACTTCGGCGTCGGTGAGACGCCCAAGGATGTCTAAGTACCCCGCGTCGGGCTCGGCGCGGCGCGCCTCGGTGAAGCGCTGCACCACCGGCTCGAGCCCGGACCCACGCTCCGGCAGTCCATCCGTCGCCGGACCCGACGCGAGGCTCGCCCGCGCCGCGGCCCACCCGGCCCGGACCTGCTCGTGCTCGTCCACGCAGCGCTGGTGCCAGTCGCGCTGCTCTCCGGCGGCGGAGGCGAGCGCCTCCCGGTGGAGCTCCAGCGAGCGCGGAAGCCGGTCCACGAGCCGGTCCAGCCGCTTGATGCGCTCGGAGATGCCGGCGCGGACCTGCGCCCGGGCCGCCGCGTAGAGCTCACGATGAAAGGGGGGCGCGCCGGGCAGGCGCACCCGCTCGTACCAGGCGTCCAGCGCCCAGAGATTCGCCACGTACTCCGCGGAGAGCCGAATCAGCCGCTCGACGCTGCCGTACCGCTCCGAGACATAGGCGCGATCCAACGCGGGCGCCGCCTCGCCGTACAGGCGGCCGGCGGGCACGCTCCTCCTGACCGCGCCGCCGGCCACGATCACCGCGCCGTAGCCCACCTTCACCGGGCTGACGATCTGCGCCTGTCCCCCGACGAAGATCCGCTCGGAACGCAGAAACACGCCTCGGGGAACGTCTCCGAACAGGGACGCGAACTTGTCCCCCCGCGGAGTGAAGTTGTACAGGGCGAGGGCGCTGCCGAGCTCGCTGTGGTCCCGCCGGCCGGTGCCGCCGGCGATCAAGGCATCGCAGAAGTTCACGAGGCTGCCGGCGATGACCCATGGCATGGTGATGGTCATCTTGTAGCCCACGTGGTGCGCCGCCTCGCTCTCCTCCTCCATCAGGGTGCCGCCGCGCATCTCCGCGTGACCGCGCACGATCACGCCGTCGAGAAACACCGCGTCCTGGAAGGTCCCGCCGTAAAGATCCACGTTCCGTCCGGCCCGCACGTTCTCGAAGCTGCCGCCGCCCGCCCGGCCCAGCCGGCAGCCCCGGCCGAGCAGGGTGTCCCGGCCCCGCAGCACGCAGCCCGGGTACAGCTCGACCCCGGACTCGATCCGGGTCGGATCGATACCCTCCACCAGGATGGAGTCCGGCGCGTGGATCACCACGCCGCGCTCGCGCAGCGCCTGTATCAGCTTCGGGTCGCTCATGGGGCGAACACCTCCTCCGCTCGCCTGGATCTACACCGTGCGGCGCCACGGGGCAAGCCGCCGCGGTCAGCGCGGGTCAGCGGCAGGTGATTGAATCCATTCCCAACGGGTCCAACACCCCCACCGCGCGGAGCGCGGGATTTGCCTTGGTGGCTCCCCAACCCAGGCGCAGATGCTATAAAGGAACCAGTGAAACAGCCGGTCAAGCAGATCGTCGGCAAGGTCAAGCAGACCATCGAGAAACACCACGACAAGCTGTGGTGGGCGCACTCGATCTATGCGCTCGGCCTCGGCGTGGTGGTGGTCTTTCTGGCCCACCGCAAGTTCCACCTGGTCAAGTGGCTGATCCTCGCCCTGGTGGGCATCTGGGTCGGGCTGCTCTTCTTCCAGCGCTTCCTCGCCGGCCTGGAGGGGAGCACCACCAGGAAGGGCGTCAAGGTCGTCTTCAACTACATCATGAAGAACCTGTACCAGCAGATGTTCTTCTTCATGATCCCGTTCTACTACGACGCCACGACCTTCGGCTCGGCCAACATGTGGTTTCTGGTCGCGATCGTGATCTGCGCGATTCTCTCGACCCAGGACATCATCTTCGACCGCCACATCATGGAGAACAAGCTGCTCGCGTCGTTCTTCTACGCTTTCTGCCTGTTCGCGTCGTTCAACATCTTCCTCCCCCTGCTGGCCGGCGTACGGAACATCGTGTCGCTCTACCTGAGCGGCGTCTTCACGTTGATCCTGTTCTGCTCGCTGCACTTCCGCGCCAATCAACTCCTGAGCCGCGCCGGCGCGGTCGCCATGGTGGTCGCCCTCGGGCTCTTTCTGACCCTGCTCGAGTGGGGTCGGCGCGCCATCCCCCCCGCCCCCATCCGCCAGGTATCCTCGACCATGGCCGTGGCGCGGGACAAGCTGACCGGCAAGCCCGTGGGGCGCTTCTACCGGATCCACGTCGAGGATCTGAAAGACGCCACGCTGTACTGCTTCACCAAGATCGAGACACCCCTCAAGATCAAGGAAGACATCAAGCACATCTGGCGCAAGCGGGGGCGCAGGCGGCCGTGGTACCAAAAGAAGTTCAACACGGTGCACTCGCGATCCGAGGAGGGCGTAGCCCTGGTCTCCGAGCTCTCGACCTTTCCCCCGAATCCCGCGGGTGAGTGGATCGTGGAAGCGATGACCACCGGGGGCCAGCTCATCGGCGAAACCCGCTTCCTCGTGGTCAAGTAGTCGTCGCCTCGGTCTGCCGGCACGCCGACCCAAAAACCCGCTGGCACGGGCGCATACCCGCTGAGGGACCTATGCGGCGGCGGCCAGAAGTGAAGCGTTGGTTTTTTCGCCGGCGCCGCCAGGCGCCGAGGCAAAAATTTCATCCCAGCGCCTGGAGGCCCAGACACATCGCAGCCGCATCATCGCGTTGATTCCCGCGCGCAGTCCGAGCATGT
>JBDRSE010000187.1:0-23327 GCA_043825095.1 bacterium | reverse complement strand
TGATGGCAGCGCTTCTCATCAGCTGCTATCAACCGCCGCCCGTGGTGCAATCGGAGGCTCCACCGGAAGTCAAAGGCGACATCAAGCTGGACGAAACAGCGCCCTTCGAGCTGGGCGTCTCCGGGGCGGGCGGCGCCAAACCGGAGCTGGTCACCAAAGAGGACATCGACGAGTTCAACCCTTCCATCTCGCCCGACGGCAAGACCCTGCTCTTCAACGCCGTGTCCTTCCAGCAGTACTACACGACGAGTCGCTACTTCCGCGGCTACTACCAGGGTCGACGCCTCTATGGAACGCGCCGCGTCTGGCGTCGCCGCATGGTGGACGTGACCATCGCCGGCGTGAACGCCAACACCGGCGGCCAGCGCACCCTGTACACCCGGACCGGGAGTCGATCGTGGACGCCCGCGTGGCTGCCCACGGGTAGGTCTTTCCTGTACGCCTCGAACCAGCCGGGCAGTCGGAGCCTGGTGCGCTCCCTGTCGAGCTCCCCCAACGCGGCGATCACCGTGGTGGTCTCGGGGCAGGTCGCGCCGTTGGCGCTGAAGCCCGACGTGTCGCCGGACGGCAAGCGGGTGGCCTTCCAGACCCTGATCCAAGGGACCTGGCAGGTGGCCATCAGCAACATGGACGGCTCGCGCTTCACCATGCTCGGTCGGGGAAGGGCCCCCGCCTGGAGCCCGGACGGCAAGACCATCGCCTACACCCGGATCGACAACAGACGGTCACACGTCTTCATCGCCAACGCCGACTCCGGCACCAACATCGTGCAGGTGACCTCCGGACCCGACGACGACTTCAGCCCGGACTGGTCACCGGATGGCAAGCGGCTGGTCTTTGCCACGAACCGCGGCTGGAGCGGCGCCGGCGGCACGGCCGAGAAAACCCGCAACCTGTACATCGTCAAGACGGACGGCTCCGGCCTCACCCAGCTCACCACGGGTCGCGGCAAGACCTACCAGCCGTGCTGGGGACAGGACGGCTGGCTCTACTTCTCGTCCAACGCCCGCGGCAACCACGACATCTGGCGCATGCGCCCGCCGGATGCCGAATAAACTAGCGTAGAAACGGAACCCACGGTGCCATCGCATCGTGGATCCTGACCAGGTATCTGTCCAGCCGCGCGAGAATCGGTCGCGGAAGCCGCATCCGCTCCCCTGCCCGCAGGGCCTCCCGTAGATCGAAGACCCCTCGCTCCCGTTGCTCGAGCCAGAGCAGGACCTCGGACTCGCTGTCCGACCGGGTGAGCACCTCCTGCATGCCGCCCTGGCGCAGAATCACGCGCGCGTCCGCCTTGAGCGCCAGCAGGGGGTCGTGGGTCGCCAGCAGCGCGATCTTTCCCTGACCCAGCAAGAACTGGAGCGCCCGCTCCCGATCGATCCCGGCGTTCTCGATCTCATCGATCAGGATGATCGGCGAGCTGCCCACCAGGGCCGCGTCCGCGATCATCAGCGCCCGGGACTGGCCCCCGGAAAGGAACGCCAGCGGGGTCGACCCGTCGAAGGACTCGCCGCACAGCGAGCAGGCGGCCGCCACGACCTCGGCCACCAGACCGGGCCGGTTGCCGGTCCGCCGGATGGAGGCGTGCATCTCGAGAAACTCGGCCACGGTTGCGTCGAGCAGGAACGTCATCCCCTGGCTGAGCTGCGCCACGGGCTTGGCCGCCGGGGACCACCTCAGGTCCTCGGGCGGCACCCGGCCGTCCAGCAGAACCACCCGCCCTGACGGCGACCCCCCCTGGGTCAGCGACTCGATGTCAGCCAGCACCTGGCTCTTGCCCGACCCGGTGGCGCCGACCAGGGCGACCGCCTGTCCCGCTCGAATCGTGAGCTTTTTGACGGGCTCGGCAGCGCCGGTCTTGTCTCGGCCGCCGATCAGCTCGACGCGCTCGATGGGCGGTCCGGGCGCCGGCGCTGCGTCCGGCTCCTCGAGCTGCTCGAACACGTCCGCCGGATCGACCCCGGCCTCCGCGCACAGAAAGGCCAGGGAGGCGCTTTCGTTCCCCACGTACGGCACGCCGATCTCGTGCAGCAGCGCCGGCAGCCGCGGGGCCCACTCCGCCAGCTCGCCCACCGACAGCATCTCCGCGCCGGGGCTGAGGATCCCGCGTCCTGAGCTACCCATCACGACCCTCCTTGCGACTCTCACGGGCTGCGCCGGGCGCCGGGTCGTCCGGAAGTGACATCAGGCGCACGCTCCCGCTGGCGAAGCGGTCTCCAATCCGCTTCTCGCCCAGGCAGAAGGAGCAGACCGCCGAGGGCATCGGAAAGCGCAGCTCCATGACCTCTTCCACGTCGACGCTCCGGGCGGCATTCAGCTCGGATGCCAACGCTCGGGTTCCCTGGCCGGTCAGTCCGTTCACCTCCATCAGCTTCGCCCGGCGATTGACCGCCGCGACCCGCAGCCGGAACACCTCGCGCTCGGCCTGGCTCACGAGATCCCCCCTCGTGATCACCACGAGGTCGGCGGACCGCAGGAGCGGCCCCATCTTCCGCGGCGCGCGCACGCCGCTCAGGGTGTCCATGACCGCTACGGCGAGGCTGCCCTTGACGTAGGGCGAGCAGCGGTTGCAGAGCCCGGCGCTCTCGATGACGAGCAGGTCCGTCCCCCGCCTCATCCCCCAGGCGACGATCCGGTCGATGTTCGTGGCGAGGTAGTGGTCCGGACAGACGTAGGTGGACAGGCCGGTGATGGTTTCGAATCCCTTGCTGGCATAGACCTCCTCGTCCCCCGCCACGAGGCAGTCGAGCTTCACGATCCCGACCTTGCGGCCCTGCCGCTCCAGGTGGCGGAGCGCGTGGCTGAGCACCGCGCTCTTTCCCACGGACGGAGGGCCCCCGACGATGATGAGCTTCACTTCAGACCTCGCGCTTTCAGCTCGGCGATCAGGCCCGACGCCTCGGCCTCCGGATCTCCCTTCAGGAGACGCTTCCAGCTCCGAACCACAAACTTGCCGTTGGGTATGCGCGCATCGATGCGGCTGCTGTTGGGGTGAAACCTGCCCCGCTCCCATAGCGGCCCGAGATAGCCATCGGAAAAGAGATACTCCACGATCCGGTCCGCCTCGGGCCGAGCCCGCTTCCGCACGGCGACAAAGCCCGGAACGCCGATGGGCCCCTCCTCGGGGATGACGTAGGTCGCGCCGGTGGTCTCCGAGCTCTCGGCAAAGAGGCCGGGAAGGATGACCACCCCCGGCACACCGTCGCGACGCCCCCGCGGCGCCGCCTGGGCCGGGTGCATGGTGGCCGCCATGTTGGAGACGAGCCCGTCGAAGGCGTCCCCGAGGTGGTCCCGAAGCGCGGCCATGAGGTCGGGGACGATGGGCAGGTCCAGGGACGGAACGGCCACCTCCCCATGGAGCGCCGGATCCGCTAGGTCAGCCCAGGACCGTGGGAGCTTTCCGTCGGGCAATCGGTCCGGCCGGCAGGACAGCCCGAAGGCCGCGCAGAACTGCAGGCCCAGCTTGCCGGCGGGATCTCCGTAGGGCTTGAAATCGTCTCTTAGCGTCGGGACGCCCGGAAAGGGCCGGAACAGGTCGCCCAGCGCCAAGCGCCCAAAGGTCCGGTGGAAAAAGAGCTCTGTCCCGACGGCGAGAAAGACGTCGGGGAGCTCCGCCTCGACCCGGTCGTTGTTCACCAATTCGGCGAGCCAGGTCCGGACGTCCCCGATGACGGTCCCCTCCCCGGCCAGCCACCACGCGACCTGCTGCCCAGAGGTAGAGCTGAACTCCTGGCTGAACGCATCGAAGCGCTCCACCAGGGTCCCGCGCACCGGACACGGGACCAGACCCATCACGGTGATGTCCCCCTCGAGGCGAGGTACCGGTGCTTCTGCAGAAGGGGTCGCGCCTGCCTCCGCGGGCGCCGGGGCCGTGGGGAATGGGGAATCGTCTCCCGGCGCATCCTGCCCCGCCGCCCTGCGCACCGTCGCGAGAAGCTGATCGAGGTCTACCCCCTTGAAGGACGCCGCCTGCGCCAGGGTGAAGAGCTTGGCCACGGTCCTCCGGGCAATGGGGTTCCGGAGCGGCGTGAACCCCATGGCGACTAGCGCATCGAGGGCTGCGGGGTACGCGTTGACCACATCGGCGACCTTGGACTCCGCAGTGATGGGAACCTTCTTCTCTGGCGTTTTCTTCTCTGGCGTTTTCTTCTTGGCGGACATCTCCGTCTCCTCGGCCGACTAGGCGTCCTCGTCGGGAAGCGGCAGGTCGGCGATTCGGTGATGGTAGAGTCTGAGGTGTTTGTACACCACCAGGTGCAGGAACGCGTTCTCGAGCTGTTCCGGCGCGTGGCGGGCCGTGGTCAGCAGGACAGACAAGAACATCCGGATCCGGCGCAGATCGGTGGTCAGCAGATAGTAACGAAGCACCCGGGCCAGGATTGCAGCCTTCTCCGCCGACAGCCCTCCGGGGCTCTGGATCACGGGACGTTTCGCGCCGCGCAGCGCGCGGACGAGCCGCTCGCCGAAGGGCTCGTACTCGTAGAGCTCGCGGATCAGGCCCTGAAACCCGCGCACGAGCTGGGCTCGACTCAGCCCCTTCGGCTCGACATTGCTCTGCAGCATGCCCTCCAGCGGCCCCCGGATGCCCCGGGTGGGCAGATCGCGCACCCTGCCCTCCCTCGCGAGCCGCTCGAATAGCGGCGTGCCCGGCAGCGCCTGAAGCAAGCCGACCATCACCACAGGCACACCCGCCCGCTGCAGGAGCTCGTAGTGCTCGGCGAACACCCCGGTGTCATCGCCGTCGAAGCCCACGATCACCGAGCCCCAGACGGTGATGTTGTAGCTCTGGATCCGTCGCACTCCACTGACCAGATCCGTCTCTCCGTGACCGAGCTTCCGCAGGGTTTTCAAATTCGCCTTGCGCGGAGACTCCACCCCCAAGAAGGTCCGCCGGAAGCTCGCCCGGTACATCAGCTCCAGAAGCTCGTCGTCTTCGGCGTAGCTCAGGGAGAACTGGCAGGAGAAGTACAGGGCGTGGTCGACGGACCGCGCGAACCGCCCCAGCTCCTCGAGGAGCGCCAGCGCCCGGTTCCGATTGCCGATGAAGTGATCGTCGATGAAGAAGATCGAGTCCGCGCCGAGGGCGTGCCAGGAACGGACCTCGGTCATCACCTGGTCCACGGTCTTGGTTCTCGACCGCTTCCCGAGCCGGGTCGGAATCTCGCAGAACTCGCAGCCGAAGGGACAGCCGCGGGACGTCTCGATGGTGCCGGTAGAGTACCGATCCGCCCGAAGCAGGTCGTAGCGCGGGGCGGGCGAGTCGTGCAGGTCCACGAGCGTGCTTTGTTCGTAAACCCGGCCGGGGCGCCCGGCCTTCAGCTCGTCGAGGAACCGGGGCCAGGTGTACTCCGCCTCACCCAGGAAGATCGCATCCGCGTGTCGCAGACACTCGTCCCGGGTCGAGGCGTCCACCAGCGGTCCGCCAAGCGCCACATACGCGCCGCGACGCCGAAACTGGTCGGCGATCCAAAACACGCGCTCCTGCTGCACGTGATAGCCAGTGATCCCCACCAGATCCGCGGGTGTGTCGAGGTCGAGCTCCTCGACGTTTTCGTCCACGAGCCGCACCTGGTGCCCGGCCGGGGTGAGCGCTGCCACGGTGGGCAGGGCCAACGGCGGATGGGGGTACCGCCCGCCCTCCAGATCCCGGCTCAGCGTGAAGTCCCACAAAGACAGGGGGAAGACCGGGTTGATCAGCGTAATGCGCACTGTGTGGTGGAAGTCGACCGGGTTGGCTCCGGTCAGTCGCGCAGATAGACTTCGTGGGTCGTGATCTGCCGGGCGGCCGCGTCGCACAGGTCTGCCGCCCGGTGGTAGTACTCGTACATGTGCTTGTAGATCACCAGGTGGTAGATCAGCTCGTCGAGCCCCCGTAACCGATGGGTGGCCAGGTACGTCAGGATCCGCTGCACGTGCTTCCGCATCCGCGGCTCGCGGTGGGTCACGTAGTAGGCCGTGGTCTTCAGGATGGCCTTGAGCCCCGCCGCGCTGATGGTTTCAAAGATGGGCGGGGATCTCTTCCGCGACCGTTCGACACCCAGGATCAGCCGCTCGGCGACCGCCTCCGGTGCGTAGACCCGCCGAAGGAACCGGGCCGTCAGCGAGAGCTGGGTCGCCTCATCGAGCCGAGTGGGTCTGATGTTGGTCAACGCCTGGGCCTCGAGGGTGCCGATGGCCCCGGAGCCGACGATATCCGCCACCTTCCGCAGGCGGCCCTCCCGCTCCACACGCTCGTACAGCGGAGTGCCGGGCTGCGCCTGCAGCAGCCCCACCAGCGTGGGGGTGATGCCGGACCTGCTGATGAACTGGTACTGATCCTCGAAGGTCTGCTCGTCGTCGTCGTCCAGGCCGACGATGATGCCGGCCCACACCGTGATCCCGTGCTCCTGGATCTTCCGCACCGCCTCGTAGACATCGAGCTCGGAGTTGTGCTCCTTGTCCATGGCGGCGAGCTTGTCCCCGTCGAACGTCTCGATGCCCAGGAAGAACCGCCGAAAGGACGCCCGATGGAACAGCTCGAGCAGCTCGTCGTCCGCGGCCACGTTCAGCGGCACCTGGGTGTAGAAGTACATCGGCGTCGGGAGCTCGGCCACCAGCTCGGCCAGGGCAATGAGCAGCTCCTTGGCATAAACGCGCACCGCGAGGAAGTTGTCGTCCACGATGAAGACCGAGTCAAAACCCAGCGCGGCCAGCCGGCGCACCTCCTCCACGACCTGAGCCACCGGCTTGGACCGGGGGATGGTGCCGAACTTCACCGGCACGTCGCAGAACTCACAGTGGTAGCGACAGCCCCGGGTGGCCTGAACGCAACCGCTCGAGTACCGCCCGGGCTTGAGCAGCTCGAACCGGGGAATGGGGGACAGGGCCATGTCCACCGGCTCCTCCTGCCGGTAGATCTTCTGATGGTCACCCTTGGCGTAGTCCGCGCAGAACCGAGGCCAGGTCAGCTCCGCCTCTCCCACGAACAGCACGTCGGCTTGCGCCCGGCTCTCCTCGAAACAGTCGATCACCACCGGGCCGCCGAAGGCCACCAGCTTGCCGCGGGCGCGGAAGGCGCCGGCGAGCTCGAACATCCGCCGTCGCTGGGTGTAGGTGCCCGTGAGGGCCACCACGTCCACGTTCATGTCGAGGTCGACCTCCTCCACGTTCTCGTCGACCAGGATCACGTCCACCTGCGCCGGCGTCAGCGCTCCGATGGTCAGCAGATTCAGCGGAATGTGTGAATAGGAGCAGTCGATCAGCTCCATGGAAAACTGGAAGTTCATGGCCGTGGGGGGCATGAAGGGCGATATCAGGGCTACTCTCATGGAACCATCCCGCTCCGGGAGCCTTCGCGCTCCCATTCCTAAAAAGATCCATCCAAACAGTAAGCACTGGACAGAGGGACTGTAGTTTTTTTTGGGATACCGATCAACGCAATCCTGAATAGAATAAAGCCGATAAACTTAGTTGAAGAACACTCGATGTTCTGGGTTGGCGCGCGCCGCCCCGTGGTGTAAGTAAGCATCCCGAGCACCATGACCACGACCCACCATACATTCTGTCGCATCTGCGAAGCCCTCTGCGGGCTGGAGGTCGATGTCGAGCAGGGCCGGGTCGTCGACATCCGCCCGGATCGCTCGCACGTGGGCACCGCGGGATTCAGCTGTCCCAAAGGGACTCGGCAGGCGCGCCTGTACGACTCCCCGGACCGGCTCCGGCACCCACTCAAGCGCATCGGGGATCGGTTCGAGCGGGTCTCCTGGGCGCAGGCGCTCGCCGAAATCGGCGCCGGCGTAGCCCGCCTCCGCCGGGACCACCACCCCGACAGCGTGGCCATGTACGTTGGCACTGCGGCGGGCTTCAGCCTGCTCCACCCGGCCTTTGCGCAAGGGTTCATGACCGGCGTGGGCTCGCGATCCATGTACTCGTCGGCCACCCAGGACTGCGCGAATAAGTTCGCCGTCTCCCGGCAGCTCTATGGTTATCCGTTCACCCTGCCCTTCCCGGACGTGGACCGCACCTCGTGTCTGATCCTGGTCGGCGCCAATCCGGCGGTTTCCAAATGGTCCTTCCTCCAGGTGGCCGATCCGGTGGACCGCCTCCGGGAGATCGAGCGCCGCGGCGGAACGGTGTTCGTGGTGGATCCACGCCGGACCGAAACCGCGCGGGCCGCTGGGGAGCACGTCTTCATCCGCCCGAGCACCGATGTCTTCTTCTACGCCTCGTTCCTGCGTGAGGTCCTGCGATCCGGCGCCGTGGACAGGGACCGGGTCCGGCGCCACATGACCGGCTTTGACGCGCTCGAGCCCCTGGTGGCGCCGTGGACGCCGGAGCGAACCGCGGCGGTGACCTCCCTCGAGCCGCAGACGCTCCGAAGGATGGTCGCGGCGTACTGCGAGGCCGACGGTGCGGCGCTCTACTGCTCCACAGGAGTCAACATGGGCGGCGCCGGCGCGCTGGCCTACTGGCTCCAGGAGGTGATCAACGCGGTCACCGGCAACCTGGATCGCCCCGGCGGCACCCTGGTGGGCGTGGGCATCACAGACTTCGCCAAGCTGGGCGTAAAGCACGGCATCCTGATGCGCGACGACCGCTCCCGCATCGGTGACATCCCCTCGGTCAATGACGCCTTCACCGGCGGCGTGCTGGCCGACGAGATCCTGACTCCGGGGGACCGCCAGGTGCGCGCGCTCTTCGTCACGGGCGGCAACCCGCTGCTCACCATGCCCAACGCCGGGCGGCTCCGGGAGGCGCTGCGGCAGCTCGACCTGCTGGTCGTGCTGGACATCTTCTTGAACGAGACCGCCTCGGAGGCGAGCTATGTCCTGCCGACGACCTCCCCGCTCCAGCGCCCGGACCTGCCCTTCATCTTCCCGCTGTTGCTGGGCCTGCAGTCCCGCCCGTACCTGCAGGCCACCCGGGCGGTGATTCCACCCACCGGGGAACAGCGGGACGAGGCCACAATCTACCTGGATCTCTGCGCCGCCGCGGGCACACCGATCTTCGGCTCCCGTCCGGCCCAGTGGCTGCTCGGCGCCGCCCGTCGGCTCGGCGGCGGGGTGCCGCAGCAGCGGCTATTGGACCTCCTGCTCCGCGTGACCGGCCAGCCGTCCTTTGCGCGACTTCTCGACCACCCCCACGGCTTCCCACTCCATCCGGAGCGCGACGGGACCTTTCTGGGGCGGCGCGTCGTGACGCCAGACGGCAAGGTGCACCTGGCGCCTTCGTCCCTCATGGCGGCGGCCCGGGAGCTGGAAACGCTTTTCGAGCGGGAGCGCCTTTCGCGACCTCCGTTCCGCCTGATCACCAAGCGGCGGACCACCACCCACAACTCCTGGACGCACAACCTCGCGGAGTTTGTCCGGCGCGACACCAACCACCTCTGGATGCATCCTTCCGACGCCGCGCGGCTGGGGCTGGCGCGGGGGGACCTCGCGGACGTTCGCTCAGCCACCGCCACGGTGCGAATGCCGGTGGCCTTCACCAAGGAGCTCCTGCCCGGCGTGGTGGCGCTACCCCACGGTTGGGGGCATCAGCACGCCAAAGGGCTGTCCGTGGCGAGCCGTACCCGGGGGGTCAACGCCAACCTGCTGGCCGCCGACGGGCCGGACGCCCTCGATCCGCTGTCTGGCATGACGCGCCTGACGGGCATCCCCGTGAAGGTCGGCCCGGCGGCCGGCCCGCAGGACGCATCCAGCTGGTCGGGGATCCCACCCTCCACAGCCGAGCCTCAGTAGCACCGAGCCTGGAAGGCCTTCTTCTCCACTACGAACGGAAGGTCCGCGCGGCCGCGGATCACTGCCACGGCAGCGCGTCGAGGTTGACGTTGCCGCCGGAGAAGATGATGCCGATCTTGAGGCCCCGGAGATCGAGCTCCCGCATGAGCACGGCGCCGAGGGGAACGGCAGAAGAGGGCTCGATGAGGATCTTCATGCGCTCCCAGACCAGCCGCATGGCGCGGATGATGGCGCCTTCACGCACGGTCACGATGCGCTCGAGGTGGCCGCTCAGCACGGTGAAGGACAGGGGGCCCAGGGACGTGAGCAGCCCGTCGCAGATGGTCTGGGGATTGACCGACGGGATGATCTGCCCCGCCCTGAGCGACAGATACGCGTCGTCGGCGCCCGCGGGCTCCGCGCCGATGACGCGGATGTCGGAGCAGAGGTTGGCCGCCGCGATGGCGGTGCCGCTCATGAGCCCTCCCCCTCCCACCGGCGCCATGATGACGTCCAGGTCCGGATGGTCGGTGAGCAGCTCGAGGGCGGCGGTGCCCGCCCCTGCCACCACCCGCGGATCGTTGTACGGGTGGACGAACGTCGCCCCGGTCTCCTCGACGACCCGGTCCAGGGTGGCCTCCCGGGCCTGCAGCGTGGGCTCGCACTCGATGATCCGCGCGCCGTACCCCCTCACGGCCGCTTTCTTCACCGCCGGTGCGCCGGACGGCATGACCACGTGAGCTGGGATGGCGCGATTCCGCGCTGCGAGGGCCAGGGCGGCGGCGTGGTTGCCCGACGAGTGGGTCGCGACGCCCCGGGCCGCGCGCTCCTCGTCGAGGGACAGGACGGCGTTGGTGGCGCCCCGGAACTTGAAGGCACCGACCTTCTGGAAGTTCTCACACTTGAAGAAGAGCTGCGCCTGGGCGAGTTCGTCCAGGGCCGTGCAGGTGAGCACCGGCGTGCGGTGGGCAAAGGGCTGGATCCGCTTCGCCGCGGCCCGGATGTCGTCCAGGGTCGGGATGTACTCGGGCGGCTCGAAGGAGATCACTTCCATGGAACGCTCAGAACGTCTCGATCTGCCCCCGGGAGGGGATGACGACGTCCATGTGCCGTTCCCGGAGCGCCTCGGCCAAAGACTCCTGGGACTCCTCCTCGCCGTGCACCAGGAAGACCCGTTTGTGGTTCGGCCCCGCGAGCTTGGCGAACTCGATCAATTCGCTGCGTCCGGCATGGGCAGAGAAGCCTGACAGCACCTCGACCCGGGCCCGGAGGTCCCGGTTCACGCCGAAGATCTTCACCTGCTCGCGCTTCTCCACGATGCGCCGGCCCAGGGTGTGCTGAGCCTGGAACCCGACGATGACGATGGTGTTGTTCGGGGACTCGATGTTGTTCCGCAGGTGGTGCACGATCCGGCCCGCCTCGCACATGCCCGAGGCGGAGATGATGACCATGGGCCCGGGCGTCGAGTTCAAGGCGATGGATTCGTTGACGCTCTGCGTGTAGACGAGCGAGTCGAACCCGAAGGGATCGCCGTGCTCCTCGAGGAACTTGAGCGCGTTCTCGTCGTAGCACTCCGGGTGGTTCTTGAACACGTGCGTCAGGTTCGTGGCCAAGGGGCTGTCCACGTAGATGGGGATCGCGTCGATCTTGCCCGCGTGGCGCAGGTTGTTGAGCCCGAGGACGATCTCCTGGGTGCGTTCCAACGCAAAGCTCGGGATGATGACCTTCCCCTTCTTTTTGGCGGTTTCGTTGATGATGCGCGCCAGCTCGTCCTGAGTTTCCCCGATGGGTCCGTGCTCGCGGTCGCCGTAGGTTGACTCCATGACCACGTAGTCCACGTTCGAGGGCACGGCAGGATCCCGAAGGATTGGCATGTTCTTCCGCCCAATGTCCCCGGAGAACAGGACCTTCTTGCCCTCGGCCTCGATGAGCACGTTGGCGCTGCCCAGCACATGCCCGGCGTCGCTCAGCACAATCCGCACCCCGGGGAAGGGCTCGAAGGGCCGCCAGTAGTGGTACGTGACAAACCGGCTGAGCGCCTCGATGGCGTCCTTCTCCGTGTACAGCGGCTCGATCTTCTCCCAGTCCGGGTTCTCAGCGTTCTTCTGGTTCAGGTACTCCGCGTCGTGCATCTGAATCCGCGCCGAGTCCCGGAACATGTGCTGGCACAGATCTGCCGTGGCCGGCGTGGTGTAGATGGGCCCGTCAAAGCCGCGCTTGACCAGGGTGGGCACGCTGCCGCTGTGGTCGATGTGGGCGTGGGTCAGCACCATGGCGTCGGCGTCGAACACCTTGGACGGCAGGTCCCGATTGAGCTCTTTCGATTGCTGTCTGCGACCCTGGTAAAAGCCGCAGTCCACGAGGATGTTCCCCTGATCGGTCTCGAGCAGGTACATGGAGCCGGTCACGGTCTTGGCCGCGCCGCAAAACACGATTTTCAAGCTGCGCCTCCTTCATTGGTTCGATGAGCCAGCCCTCAGAGTCTTACGCGACTTGTGTCCCCAGGACAACGGCGCGATACTGTCCACAAGACTGACGACTCCGGAGGCCTCCATGCCGATACCACGTCTCGCCGCCCGCGCGCTCCTGTGCTTGGCCTGCGCGGCACTGCTCGCCTGCGGCCCGTCCAGCACCGGCGGGGACGATGCGGCAACGGATCCGGACGCCGTCCCCGGCACCGACGCCGCCCCCGGCACCGACGCCGCCCCCGGCGTCGACGCCGCGCCGCCCCAGACCTGCGAAAACGGTCTGGACTGTGACCACAGCGGGGACACTGTCTGCCGCTTCGCCACCTGCAACATGAACACCCACCTGTGCGAGCAGACCTACGCCCCCGACACCACCGGCTGCGACGACGGCGACCCCTGCACCGGCCCGGACGGCTGCCTCGGCGGGGTGTGCGTCGGCACCGAGCTGTGCTGCACCGACGGGCTGGACAACGACGGCGATGGACTCCTGGACTGCGACGACCTGGACTGTGCGAGCCTACCCGCCTGCGACGGCACCTGCCCGGTGGTGCCCGTGCCGGATCCGGTGCCCGACACCCCCCTGGACGGAGAAAATCCGCCCGGAACCTTCGAGCTGGTCAACGCGGGCGGGTTCACCGACGACTACGTCTACAACTCCGCCCACTCCCTCAAGATCGGCACCCGCCGACAGTGGGGCGGCACCATCGTGTTCTACGGCATGGGCAACGGCTCCCCGGGCATGAACACCACCAACACCATCGACGCCAATGACACCGGCCGCGAGGTGCAGGTGGCCTTCTACGATCCCGACCGACACATGCAGAACTGCGCCTGGAACGCCTCCTGCCAGTCCACGCCCACCACCTGCCCCTTCTCCATCACCTACCTCGGCTGGAACCCGGTCCAGGGCGGGAACCGCTGCAACAACGGCTCCGGAACCGAAAACGTCGACACCACCGACGGCGCGATCACCGTGACCACGGTCCCGCTGTTCTGGAACCCCAACTGGGACCGCCAGGACTGCTCGGACGTCGCCTGCTCAGACCCGTCCCTCAACACCCGCGTCTCCGACGTGCGCGTGATCCAGCGGGTGCGCTTCGTGCGAGAGCACGTCGTGGAGCTCGACTACACCGTGATCAACCTGGGCACCCTGGACCACGCCTCCACGGCCCAGGAGTTCCCCACGGTCTACACCGCCAACGGCAACCAGGGACCCGACCTGTGGCGACTCTTCGACTCCACCGGCGCCGAGGTCACCATCGACACCCCGGGCAACGACGGCTTCTTCTACGAGAACTTCGGCAGCGCCGGCGGTTGGGTCACCATGCAGAACGACGCCCTCACCTATGGCGTGGGCATGTACACCGAAAACCGCCTGACCAGCTGGCAGGGCTGGCAGCTCCGCTCCCTGCCCTTCAACAACTTCCGGCCCGTCTTCAGCTTCGGCATCCCGTCCCTGGGCAACATCCGCGCCCGCTCCTACCTCCTGCTCGGCAGCCACGCCACCGTCACCTCCGAGGCCCAGTGGCTCGACACCCACCTCGCCCCGGTGGGCGTGCTCGACTCCCCCACCGCGGACGCCAACCTCTCCGGCTCGGTGAACGTGCACGGCTGGGCCTTGGACAACAAAGGCGTCACCGGCGTGGAGCTCATCATCGACGGCAACACCGCCGCCTCGATCCCCCTCACCTACGGCGACAGCCGCCCCGACGTCTGCCTCGTCTGGCCCGGCTACCCGGGCTGCAACAACGTGGGCTACCACGGCTCCTTTGACACCACCGGCCTCACCGACTGCCCCCACCTCCTCGAGGTCAACGCCATCGACACCGACGGCAACGAGCGCATCATCGCCCGCCGCCGGATCTACGTCACGCCCTAGGCGCTCCTGTCGTTCCTCACAACGAAGAAAGGACTCGAGACATGGACTCGACAACAACCAAGCTGATCATCGTCGCAGCGGTCGCCGGCCTCCTGGGCGGCGTCGGCGGCGGGCTCATCGTGAATTCGCTCGGCAAACCGGCGCCCACCCCGGCGCGGTTCAAGACCCTCTCCGCAGCGCGCCTCCAGCTCGTCGATTCCGACCAGCGCGTCGGCGTGGAGACCTGGACCAACAAAGACGGGGCCGTGCTCATGCTCACCGACCCCAGCCTCGGCAAGGCCCGCCGTCCCCGCGTGCAGCTCCACAGCGGCCAGAACGCCTCCCTGGACTTCTACGACCAAAACGGCGTGCTGCGTGCCCGCATCGGCATGGGCAAAAACGACACCCCGGTCCTCGCCCTCTTCGATGCCAAAGGAAAGTCCGTCTGGCGCGCCCCCTGAGCCCTACCAGCAGCCCCCTTCTCTCACCGCCACTCAGACCGGCAATAACTCGTGTAGGTGCGACGCACCCCCCGCACTTATTGCCGCTTTCACATCCTACAGCGGCAATAACTCATGTAGGTGCGATGCACCCCCCACACCTATTGCCGCTTCGTCGTCTTTCGTGACCGGAGAGCCAGGATCATCAGGGCGAGCAGACAGACGAGGAGCCCGCCGGAGACGGCGCCGATCCAGGTGACGGGTCTCAGTTCCTGGACGAGCCAGTCCGGCGTGTCTGGGCGTAACTCGAGCCACCTCGACAGTACGCGATAGAGTCCAGTCAACACGATCTTCGAAGGTACGATGCAGAGAATCCCAATCGCGAAAGCTCCGGCGAGGGTGTGCAGCCGCGTGTGCAGATCGGCCGCGTCGGTGATGATGTTCGCGGCCACCTCCAGATCGATAGCTATCTGAACTGCGGCGAAGGTGCCAAGGCTGAAACGATCCCCCAGGATGGGCTTTATAAGCAAAGCTGGGCCGACATGAAAAGGAGTGAAGGGCACGCTGACACCTCTCTGAGTCAAACGCCGTTATCGATCCCGATATTCCGCGAGCTTGCCCCGTCTCGAGGTGCGCGCTAGGGTGGCCGCATGAGCGACGTCGTCGTACAGGTACATGGGCTGGACTTCCGCTACGGAGCCGGGCAACCGCTGGCGCTGCGAGGTCTGGGGCTGGAGCTACGGGCGGGACAGCGCGTGCTGTTGGTGGGGGCGAACGGGGCGGGCAAGACGACGCTGCTGCGGGTTCTGGGCGGCAAGCACATGGTGGACCGGGAGGCGGTGCGGGTGCTGGGGCGGCCGGCGTTTCATGATACGACTTTGGCGGCGGACGTTTGTTTTATCGGGGGGAGCTTTCCGGTGGAGCTGGATGTGCGGGTGTCGGAGATGCTGGCGGGGTCGGGGCGGTACGCGGTGGATCCGGCGCGGCAGGCGCGGCTGATTGAGGTGTTGGGGGTGGACCGGGACTGGCGCATGCACCGGGTGTCGGACGGGCAGCGGCGCCGGGTGCAGCTCCTGCTGGCGCTGCAGCGGCCGAGCAAGCTGCTGCTGATGGACGAGATCACCACCGACCTGGACATCCTGGTGCGGGCGGACCTGCTGGCGTTTTTGAAGGAGGAGTGTGAAGCGCGCGGGGTGACGATTGCGTATGCGACGCACATCTTCGACGGGCTGGAGGACTGGGCCACGGATCTGGCGGTGCTGGAGAAGGGGTGGATTGTGCGGGAGAGCCCATTGGGTGAGCTGGAGGAGCTGGCAGAGCTGCGGAACGAGGGGATGTCGAGCCCGCTGTACAGGCTGGTGGAGCGGTGGTTACGGCACGGGGTGTCTGGATCCCCGCTTTCGCGGGGATGACAGAATAACAGCGTTGGAGATTCGGTCAGACCCGGCGGCGGATCCAGAACCAGAGACCGAAGACGAGGAGTAGTAGGGGGACGCCGGTGGTGGTGGTGGTGTCGGTGCGGCAGCCGCAGCCGCTGTCGTTGTCGGGCGGCGTGGTGCCAGCGTCCGAGCCCGGGTTGCCGCCGTCTCCGGTGGGGAGGGAGCCGTCGCCGGTGGGGGTGCCGCCGTCACCCGTGGTGCCGGCGTCCGAGCCCACGCCCGCGTCGGGTCCGACCACGACTTCGTCCACGAGCTCGATCTCGCCGAAGTAGTAGGGCACCTTGCTCATGCCGATGCCCGGTGTGAATTCGCTCCACCCGACCCGCCCGGCGCCGTCGGCGTCGTTGACCAGGAAAGAGAAGCCGAGCACCTGGCCCGTGGCAAAGGTGACGCCGGGAATCGTTGCCGCGGGGAGGTGGATCTCGTAGCGCGTGACAGTGCCGGTGCGCACCACGGCGACGTCAAAGGCGTCGGTGGCGCCGGCCGGGCCGTGGAAGCGGTAGGAGCGGGACTGGTTGTTGGCGAGGGCGAAGTTGATCTCGTGGTCGTCGACGCTGTCGTACCCGGCGCCGCCGGACTGGGCGATGTCGAAGGCGAGCTGCACGCTGTCTCCCTGCCACAAATTGGGATCGGCGAAGCTGTTTTCGTGGGTGTCGTCGGTCACCTCGAAGGCGAGGTAGAGGCCGGTGGTGGACCAGCGAACCGCGGCCCGCACGTCGAGATCGCCGGCGCCCAGGGGCTCGGGGCTGCGCCAGTCGTTCGCGGCCAGGGTGATCCAGCCGTCGGTGCCTAGATCGGCCAGGTCCCCGTCGATGGTGAGCCCGGTGGTGGGCGGCGCCTGGATCCGCCGCCGTGGCGGGTCGTTGGACTCGTCGTCGTCCAAGGCGTTGTCGCAGCCGCGGTCGGCGCCGTCGGCAAAGCCGTCACCGTCGTTGTCCAAGCCGTCGCTGCACTGGGGCGCGGGGCCGGTGCCGGTGATCTCGGGGTGGTCACTGATGAACTGCTGCAGGGCGTAATAGGCCGGCTTCCGCAGGAAGTCTGCCGGGAAGGTCCGGTTGCCCACCGTGCCGCTCGTGGCCCGCATGAGCCCGAAGCCATCGATGGTGCAGCTCGGCTGGTCCGGGCCGCAGTCGTGGATCTCGTAGAAGAAGGTGTTGGTGAGCCAGTCCCGCAGGAGCTGCTCCTCCAGGGCCCGGGTCACGTAGACGGCCTGGTAGTTCTCTTCGGTCGCATCGCCGGGGGGGTTGGCCCGATACCCGGTTTCGGTCATCCAGACCTCGCCCGTGAAGCCCCAGGTGTCGAGCAGGTCCCGCAGGGAGCGGCGTGTGAAGGCGGCGAGAGGGGTGCCGTAAAATCGCTGTTGATCCAATACGTTGAAGTACCGATCCCCGTCCCACTCCTGGGTGCCGGTCTCCTCGAACCCGTTGTAGCTGTGGTGGGCGAAGATGTCGAACGTGGTGGTCGGGATCATCGCCGTGAGGTCTTCGATGTAGACGTCCACGTCGCCGACGTTGGCCAGGTCAGGTCCGAGGACCTTGCAGGTCGGGCAGGCCGCCCGCACAGCGGCGGCACCGGGCAGGAGGATGATGTTCACATAGTCGTTGAGGGAGCTGATGCCGCCCTCCAGGAAACCATCCAGGTTCGGCTCGTTCCAGATGCCGAAGTGTGTGACCCCGAGGCCGCTGAAGTGGGTCACCGCGTCGGTGACGAAGTCCACCCACTCGGTCGAGGCCAGGGGCACGTCGTTGCCGCAGTAGCCGTCTGTGTCCCCGTGGTCAGGCACCCAGTCAGGAGTATAGGCGAGGGTCAAGTAGACCTGCAGGCCCGAATTGTAGGCATCGGTGATGCGCGGATCGAGCAGCTGCCACTGGTAGCTGTCGTTGCTGGGCTCGAGCTGAAACCAGTTGGCGTCCATCCGTACCCATTCGACCCCGAGATCCACGCAGGCGTCGATGAACGTGTCCCGCCCGTCGTGCACATTCATACCCACGCTGTTGTCCCCGATGGCCGCCCGCGCGGGCGCCTGCAGCGCGACACAAAACGCCACCATTCCTGCGATCGATGCGATCCGCCTCATGGTCCTGCTCCTCGGTGTTGGTGTCCGGATCATATACCAGACCCAGCCGCCCCGGAAGCGATACCAAGGCCGGTGCTTGTATTCACCTGCGATCCGATCGACAATCCTGCGAACGACCACTGGGGTGTCCCATGACGACAGGCACGCAACCATCCTTCAGCCAGCTCACCCTAACCGTGACGGAGCGGTGCAACCAGCGTTGTCGCTACTGCTACGTGGACGTGGACCGGGGACGGACCATGTCCTTCGACGTGGCAGAGCGCGCGCTCCGGCTGCTCTTCGACGCGGCGCCCGCCGGGGAGCCGGTGGCGGTGTCCTTCTTCGGCGGTGAGCCGTTCCTCGTTCCAGGCCTGCTCCGCAGGATCGCCGAGCGGGCGCGCGAGCTGGCGGGCCCGGATCGGCGCCTGGAGCTCACCGTGTCCACCAACGGCACGGCCGTGGACGCCGAAGGCATGGCCCTGATGCGCGAGCTGGGCATGCGCGTCGCGGTGAGCTACGACGGCGATCAGGGCCAGCAGGAGCGTCCCCTCGCCCGGGGCGGCAGCTCTCTGCCCGACATCCGCGACCGACTGCCGGACCTCCTCGGGCTCGACATCCCCCGCCCCTTGGGCCGCTTGACCGTCACCCCGGACAACGTCGCCTTCCTGGCCGACAACGTGCGCACGGTGCACGGCGCAGGCTTTGATCGCATCCTGTACCTCCCGGCCTTCGAGGCGGATTGGAGCGGCCGCGCCCTGGCCGAGTGGGCCCGGCAGCACGACCGGCTCGCGACCTGGCTCATCGGCCTGCGGGGCGGTGGTGGGCGCGCCCCCGTCCTTCCGGCCTGGCGGGGCATCTTCGCGCGGCTCCGGGGCAGCCCCCGCCGCCACTGCGGGGCCGGTGTGAATCAGGTCACCGTGTCCGTGGACGGCCGAATCTACCCTTGCTACCGCTCGGTCTACGACCCCGGCGGAGAGCAGCTCGTGCTGGGCGACGTATGGGAAGGCCTGACCCAAGCCGATCGCCGAGGCGGGTTGGCCGCCCTGGATCCCGAGCGCCCCCGGCCTGCGGCCGGAAGCTGCGACGACTGTTCGGCCCGAGACGGCTGCGGCTTCTTCTGCCCTGCCCTGGGCCACTTGCTCCTGGGAAATACCGCGGCCGTGCCCGAGAGCGCCTGCGCGCTCACGCGCGTTCAGGTCGCGCTGTGCCGACGACTGCTCGAGGCCGACACCCGCGGCCGCCGGTCACCGCGCCGCAAGCGATGGGCAGCGGCAGCCCTGGCCGCGGCCTTCCTCGGTGGGGGCTCGGCGGCCTGCGACCGCTTCGCGGCTGGATCTGTGGATGGCACGGTAGGACACGACAGCGTGGTCGTGGACGACGACGGCACCATCGGCCCCGGTGTGTGCCCGGTGCAGCTCGACGCGGGAGACGACGCCACCATCGGGCCCGGGCAGTGTCCCTACCCCATCGACGCCGGCCTGTACGACGCCACCGTCGGACCGGGGCTCTGCCCACACCCCATCGACGGCGGAATCGAGCCCCATCCCGACGGCTCCATCGGACCCGGGCTCTGCCCGTGGGTGCCCGACTCCGGCACCCCCGAGGACGGCGGAATGCCCCCCGGAATCTGCTGACCGGCTCATCCCGTCCGGAATGTTGGAATCCCCGTTGGAATCCCCGTTGGAATCCCCGTTGGAATGCTCGGTGGAATCCCCGTTGGAATGCTCGGTGGAATGCTCCTTGACCCGGCCGCCGGATCTGCCGGATACTTTCTGAGATGTGTTTGAGTGTTATTGATGTGGGACTCCACGAGGAACAACGACAGCGTAGCGGGAGAGGAATAATGAAAAAACTAATGAGTTTGGCGGCGCTAGCCTGTTTTGCGGTGTTGGCGGGGTGTGGCTCCGACACTTCCGGGGGGAGCGGCTGTACGTCCGATGAAGACTGCAGCGATCGCGGGACCTGCGTCGTGGATGGTACCTGCCAGTGCGACCCAGGCTACGCGGGAGAAATCTGCGACGAGTGCGACGCGGGCTACACCCAGGACGGCAGTGACCTGAATTGTGTGTCAGAGACGTTCTACTGCGGCGCGGACGGTGACTGCGGGCACGGCATCTGCGACATCACCGGCACCTGTCGCTGCGACGAGGGCTGGGACGGACAGCTCTGCGACGAGTGCGACACCGCCCACGGTTACATCGACAACGGAGGGAACTGCGTCATCGCCTGCCCGGACGAGGATGGGGACGGTCACGAGGCCTACGACGCGTCCTTGTGCCCCACCGGGGACGACTTCTGTGACTTCGATCCCGACGCCTGGGACATCGACGACTGTGACTGGTGCCCCGGAGACCCACACAACCACACCGAGTTCGGCTGCGCGAACTGCGTGGACAACGACGGCGATGGATACGGCGTGAACTGCGACCTGGGCCCAGACTGCGACGACGCCGTACCCACGACCCACGCCAGCGCCCTGGAGATCTGCGGCGACGGCGTGGACAACGACTGTGACGGCATCGCGGACCAGGCGACGGCCTGCCCGAGCGGCATCGGCACCTACGTGTCAGCGCTGTACGGCAACGACGCCACAGGCCTCGGCACTCAGCAGAGCCCGGTCCAGACCATCGGCATGGGCATTGCGAACGCCATCACCATCGGCGGCGGCCACCCCGTGTACGTGGCCGAAGGCAACTACAACGAGAAGGTCATCCTGGTGGAGGGAATCTCCCTGCTGGGCGGTCATCAGTGCGACACCACGACCTGCACCTGGGCGCGGGACCCGGTCACCTACGTCGCCACCATCCAGAACACCGACCGCCAGGGTGTGTTCGCGGACATCACCATCTCGAACATCACCGAGATCAGCGGCTTCACCATCGCGGGCGTCGACACCAACAGCAACGGAACCTGGCAGACCCCGGGCACCGCTGCGGTGACGGTGTCCGGCGGCACGCCGGTCATCCGAAACAACGAAATCCTGGCCGGGAGCGAGGGGAGCTGCAGCACGTGGAACGAGTGCGGCTCCTTCGGCGTCCGCATCCTCGGACCGACCAACGACCCCGCCAGCGGCGTCCTGCTGGACGGCAACGAAATCTACGGCGGCTCCTCCATCAGCTTCGGCTGCTCCGCCGTCGCCCTGGTGCGCAATCCGACGCCCATCGCCACGGTGATCGGCAACTGGATCAAGGGCGGAGACTGCGGGTGGAACCGCGCGGTGGACGCCTGGTCCTCGGGTTACGGCACGCTGTTCGAGGACAACGACATCTTCGCCGGCACCTCCACCGGCTCCGGCGGCTCGAGCTTCGCCATCATCGTGTCCGGCTACGCCACCATCAACGCCAACCGCATCAACCACGACCCGGCCGAGATGGGCGACTGTCCCAACCCCAACACCAATTTCTGGTGCGGCGGCATCGAGGCCGAGGGGGCCACGGCCTGGATCACGAACAATGTCGTGTTCGGCATGGAATCGCCGCGCTCCGTCGCGGTGTTCATGGGGGACGGGGAGGTGCCCTTCGGCCTGGTCCATCTGAACGCGAACACCCTGGTGGGCTCCCCCACGAGCAGCTCCATGATCGCGATCAACCGTTCCGCGGCCATCGCCTGCCGCACGTCCCAGGGCGTCAACGCCAAGGTGGGGCGAATTGCCAACAACATCCTGCTCGGCGGCGCCGGCACCAACCGGTTCGGCATGTACGAGATGGACCAGCAGAACGCCCGCACCTGCGAGCCGATCCTGTACGAGAACAACGACATCTACTTCGCTCCCATGGGCGGCACCACGGACAACGCGCACCGGCAGTGGACCGGCGCCGGGCAGCAGGTGCTGCTCCAGGCGGTCACGGACGTGAACAACCAGAGCTACGCCACGGGCAACTTCAGCGTGGACCCCATGCTCAGCGCCACGAACCACCTGCTCCCGGGCTCCCCTTGCGTCGACGCCGGCACCTTCACCGACGCCCCGCTCACCGACATGGACGGCGAGATTCGGCCCCAGGGCAATGGCATCGACGTCGGCGCTGACGAAGCCGGCTAGAACCCTCCCCCGCCGCACCCTCCCCCACAGCACCCTGCCCCTAGTCTGCGCGTCGCGCCACGTGGATCTGGTGCTCCGAAGATTCCCAGACAAAGGGGGTGTCGGCGTACTCACCGAAGAGCAGCTCCGGCTCGAATCCGGCCTCGAACAACATGCGCCGGATCTCGTGCGGCAGATAGGCGCGTACTCGACTCGTCGGCAGCGCCACGACACCGCCCGCCTTGAGGAAACGGCTGCGCTCGCTCACGATCCAGCCCGTCAGGGGCTCGAAGTAGTTGATCTCCCGGTTGACCGAGTCGGGCGCCTCGCGCCAGATCGTGTTGGGCAGTCGACGCAGATACCCGGCGAAGTTGGTGAGATCGAGCATGAGCAGTCCACCGGGGTGGAGGGACCGGCACACCTGGTGCAGCACGTCGAGGTCTCCGTCGTCACCGTAGTAGCCGAGAACCGTATAGAGGCACAGACAGGCATCGAAGGGGCCGAGGCCGTCCAGGTTCTCCATGCGTCGCCGGTGCCACCGCACGGCCACCTCGCGTTCCTTGGCGAAACGTCGGGCGCGCTCGAGCATGGTCGGGCTGAGATCCACGCCGGTGACGTCATAGCCCCGTTCGGCCAGGGGAATCGCGTGCCGCCCCTGACCACAGCCCAGGTCGAGCACTCGCATGCCCTCTTGAAGGTCCAGCGCCCGCTCGATGAAGTCCACGTCCGACTCGGCGGTTCGGGCCCGATCCAGCCCGTCGTAGAAACCGACATAGCGCTCGTCGAAGAGCTCCTCGTACCACTCGGTCATGCGGCCCCCCCGGGGATCAATAGGGCATCCCGGTGCAGGTGTTCTGGTAGGTGCTGAACGCGCCGCCGCAGTGACTCCCGTCGGTGTCCCATTCCTGGAGCTGTACGCAGTTGAGGCCGGCCACGCAACTCAGGTAGTCGAGGAAGGCGGTGTGGCACGCCTCACTGACGTTCAGGGCCGACTGCTCCTGAACCTCCATCGTCTCGACGCAGGCTTCGTAGTCGTAGCTGTCGTAGCAGTACGACAGCTTGCTGCAGTACCCCCCGACCCCGCTCTCGTCACAACCGACAGCGAGGACGGACAACACCAGGGCCATCGTGAACACACCGCAAACTCTGCCGATCCCGTTCATGTGCACCTCTACTCCCTGGAGACAGAGTAAGCGATGCGGCCCACCTTGAAAAGGATCGGCAAAACCGCCTTGACAGCCTCGGGAAAGGGGCGCATCTACAGGGCCTGGAAGTCACACCCACGGGCGCGCCGACCTCCTTGGCGCACAAGGGTCCACCGATGTCCTCCGACCCCGTCGACTCCGAGCG
>JBDRSE010000186.1:0-2587 GCA_043825095.1 bacterium | reverse complement strand
TGTAGGTGCGCACGAGCAGCCGGCCGTCCCCGTCGTCGGGCTGGCCCGGCACGGCGATCCCGGTGGTGCCGTAGTCGGTGAACACGTCGATCTCGTCGATGCGCCAGGCCGTGGTGACCGGGTAGCCCGGCTGATAGCTCGTCAGCACGTCCGGGCGGTTGGACGTGTCGTAGGAGATGACCACTCGGTGCTGGTACTTCTGCTGCGTGGGGTGGTTGTTGTACAGCACCTCCACCAGGTAGGACTGGCCCTGATCCTTGTCGTAGACGTACTCGACGCGGTTGCCGTGCACGTCCTTCACCAGCACGAGGCTCCAGCGGAACACCTTGTCGCAGGTCTGGGACTCGCAAACCAGGGCGGTCTGGTCCACGCCGCCGGCCGGCGTGCCGCCGAAGTGGTAGCGCGTCCCGTCGGTGTCCTGGGCGATCCAATAGACCGCGCCCGAGGCGTCGGTCATGCGGAAGAACCGCATGAACAGCCCCTCGATCTTGGCCCGGTAGTAGGGCGTACCCGGGCCGGCGAAGCTCGGCATGGCCGTGCCGGCGCTCTCCACCCGCACCAGCTCCCGGCCGCCGTTGTAAACGAAGCGGTCGATGTCGTCGTCGTACACGGGCAGGCCCTGGTCGGTCTGGCGCCCGATGAAGCCCACGCCGAAGCCCCAACCCATCCCGGCGATGGACTGCGAGCCGCCCGACGAGTAGCCGAGGGCCAGGCTCGGCCCCAGCCCCCGCCGGGCCGGCGGCAAGGCAATCGGGATCGACAGCGACGCCGAGCCGGTCTGCAGGTTCGTGCGGAAGGTCAAGCCCATGCCCTTGACAGAGCCAGCGCCCTTCGGCTGCTTGAGCACCTGGGGCTTCACCCCGGACTTGTTCACCGCCACCAGCGGCGAGAGCGGCTGGACGTTGATGTCGCCCAAGCCACCGTTGTTGAGCTTGGTCTTGGCGACGCCCCTGGGCGCATCGATCCGCGGCGCGCGAGTCTCGGGCCGCTGCACCGCGGGCTGGTCGATCGCGTCCTTTGTGTCCCGGCTCTCGAGGTACCCGTTGTCGCCGCCGGCACCGGCGCCGGCGCCGGCCAGCTCTTCGACCGTCGGCGCACGGTTGATCGTGCGTGGGTTGGGAGCGTCGAATGTATGGGGCTCGGCGTGGGCGGGTCGGTCGTAGCCGTCGGCTCGGGCAGGCACAGCGGTCGGCGCCGCGACCGCAAGCAGCAGCAGGAGCGTGATCAATATGAGCCTGGCCTTACCCATCTCCTCCAAACATGATCCGCAGCATTGACCCGCAGGGCAAGCTGCTTGTTTCGCGCCGGACCACCGCCGAGAATGGAGCAATGGAACGACTCCCTCCCGCGCTCGAGTTTCTCCTGCTCACGTTCGCCGGCTGGGTCAACCGCCGGCAGCAGGCAATCATCGAATACCTCAAGGAGGAGAACCGCGTCCTCCGCAGCCAGCTCGACGATGTTCGCGGAGGCGCCCGCAAGCCGCCCCTCACCGACGACCAGCGCCGCCGCCTCGCGGTCAAGGGCAAGACCCTCGGCCGACGGCTCCTGCACAAATTCGCCGGCATCGTCACCCCGGACACAATCCTCCGCTGGTACAGGCGCCTCGTCGCCCAGAAGTACGACGGCTCCAGGCGCCGCAGCCCTGGCCGCCCCCGCACCCCCCAAGACCTCGCCCAGCTCGTCGTCACCATGGCCAAAGACAACCCCCGCTGGGGCTACACCCGCCTCCGCGGCGCCCTCCGAAACCTCGGCCACCAGCTCGGCAGAAACACCATCAAGCGCATTCTCAAAGAAGCCGGCATCGAGCCGGCGCCCGAGCGCGGCGCAAAGACCCAGTGGGCGACCTTCCTCCAATCTCACTGGCAGGCCCTCGCCGCCGCCGACTTCTTCACCGTCGAGGTCCTCACCCTCCGCGGACTCGTTCGCTACCACGTCCTCTTCGTCATCGAGCTCGCCACCCGCAAGGTCGAGATCGCCGGCATCACCCCCCAGCCCATGTCCGCCTGGATGCAGCAGGTCGGACGCAACCTCCTCGACGCCGCCGAGGGCTTCCTCCGCAACGCGCGCTACCTCATCCTCGATCGCGACCCGCTCTTCACCAAGACCTTCCGTGACCTCCTCACCGAAAGCGGCGTCAAGCCCGTGCGCCTCCCAGCCCAGAGCCCCGACCTGAATTCCTACGCAGAAAGATTTGTAGGAAGTATAAAAAGAGAGTGCCTCAATCGGATGATCATCCTCGGCGAGCGCCACCTCCGCGCCGCTGTCAACGACTACGTGTCGCACTATCACCGGGAACGCAACCATCAAGGCCTGGACAACCGGCTCATCGAGCCACCCGATCCCCTCGATCCAGAGGCGGCCTCCGCCTCCGGATCCGCCTCCGGACCAGTCCGGTGCCGCGAGCGCCAAGGCGGCCTCCTGCGCTACTACTACCGCGACGCCGCATGAGCACGCACGCGCTCACGCCGCCCAGCTGATGGCGGTGGACGCCGCACCAAACCGACATCGCCGAGTCTCCGCCCGATCCAAACGCGGTGTTGACCGGCTCGCGCCGATGTCCTCGATACAGCGCGAAGACTCCCGCGAA
>JBDRSE010000185.1:0-29548 GCA_043825095.1 bacterium | reverse complement strand
CGCCCAGCATGGCGCCGCCCCCCGGCATGGCACCGCCGCCCGGCATGGCGCCGCCGCCCGGCATGGCGCCGCCGCCCGGCATGGCACCCCCACCAAGCATGGCGCCGCCGCCCGGCATGGCACCCCCACCAAGCATGGCGCCACCGCCCGGCATGGCGCCGCCCCCAGGAGCGCCTGGCGGCGCGACACCGTTCCCAGCTATGGCACCGCCCCCAGGAGCGCCGCCGCCCGGGATGGCACCCCCACCGGGAATCACCCCTCCACCGGGGGCTCCACCCATGGGAGCGCCGCCGCCTGGATTCGCCCCACCTCCGGGAGCACAACCGAGCGCTGGGACACCAGCCCCGGCCATGTACGCACCCCCGGAGCACACGAAACCGGCACCGGCTCCGTCCGGCCCCATCGACTGCCCGAATTGTGGCGCCACCGTGCCACCGGGGTTCAAATTCTGCGGCTCGTGCGGCCACAAGCTTGCCGACGCCGACCTGGCCGCGGCCGCCGCGGCGGCCGTCCCGGCGCCGACGCCTGCCCCGGCCCCGGCCCCTGCGCCTGTGTCCCGACCCGTGGGGCGCATGGTGCTGATCCGCCCCGACGGCTCCGAAGGCGGGGCCTACGACCTGCAAGCGGGTGAGAACATCATCGGACGCGAGATCGATCCGCTGTTCGAGAACGATTTCTACCTGTCGCCCCGCCACGTCAAGCTGACGGTGAGTGGTGACACCCTCGCGCTCGCCGATATGACAAGCCTCAACGGCGTATTCTACCGGATCTACGACGATCGCGTCATCGAGGACGGCACTATTTTCCGGATCGGCCAGGAGCTGCTCCGGTTCGACCAGATCGACCCGCCGCAGCCGCTGGAAGATGGCACGGAGATCATGGGCAGTCCGAATCCGGGCTACTGGGGCCGACTCACGATCATCGCCGGCGATGGCGTGGACGGCACCTCGTACCTGCTGAAGGGCGACGCGGTCAGGGTCGGCCGTGAAGGCGGTGATATCCAGTTCCCCGAGGACGGCTACGTGTCGGGATCTCATCTCGAGATCTCGTTCCGCGGCGGACAGTACCTACTCACCGACTTGAACAGCTCGAACGGCACGTTCATGAAGATCGAGCAGAACCAACAAGTCACGTCCGGCACCTTCGTGCTCGTGGGCCAGCAGCTCTTCCGCGTCGAGCTGACCGCCTAATTCCCGGGGGGAGGGGCCGGCATGCCCACGTCGGATCCGCCAGAGTTCCCGCCACTTGAGTCCGTATTCACCCCCGGCGCTCCGGTGACAGGGGCTCGGCACATCGGCCGCCCGCAGCGTCTGGAGCGCGCGACCCACGTGCTCGACGAGCCCGGGCGTCATCTGCTGGTGCTCGGAGAGGCCGGCGTGGGCCGCACGTCCTTTGCGCTGGCCTGTGCCGGCGTTCGCCCTCATCGATATCATCAGCTCGGGCTGGACGACCGCTTTGAGCTGCTCATGCGGCGCCTGTTGGAACCCCCCGACGACCACGCCGATGCCGTGGCCGGCGGATGGGAGCTGGTGGACGGAAAAGCCCGGGCACCGGCCGTGCTGATCCTGGACGACGTGGACCGTGCGCCGCCCGAGGCCATCAGCGGCGGCATCACGCCTCTGCTGCGCGCCCTGGCAGACACCGGCTCCACGACCAAATTGATCCTCACGGCCCGACGCGACCGGCCGTTCCCCGACACCTTGGCCGGCGCGGGGCTGCGGCTGTACGCCATCGGGCTCGAGCGGTTGGACGAGGTGGCGCTCGCCGAGATCGTCGACGGCGGCGCCCGGGCCACCGGCGTTCGGTTTCAGCGGGAGCTGCGGGATCGCATCGTCCTGGACGCCGACGGACTGCCCGGCATGGTGCACGCGCTGTGTCTCGAGGCCGGCCGCTCAGCCGAGGCGCGGGGCAGCAAACGCGTGACCCTCGGCCGGGACTACCTGCCTGCGCTGACCAACCTGGTAGACTCCCTGGCACCCCGGCTCCGCAGCTCCTACGAGGCTGCCACCGAATCCCGCGGGCACAGCAACCGGTTCGCGCACCTGCTCTGGGCCGGGGCGCTCTGCCAGGGCGCCAGCTTCGATCTCGGGGAGCTGGAGCGCGTGCTGGCACAGATCGAGGGCAAGGCCGTGCCACAGCAGGCCTACGTCAGACACCTCGGGGACCTGATCAAGCGCGGTTTGTTCGCGCGCATCCGGGAGGGGCTCTACCGCTTCACAGACCCTGCCATGCGCGTCTACATTCGACTCCGTCTGCGCAAGGAAGAGCCGACTCTGATGGGGGAAGCGGCGCTGCAGCTCGCGCTGCCCTATTGACGCCGGGCCCGGACCCCCTGGTGCACCTCGCCCCCATGAACCTCCTGGCGCTACTCAAGACCCTCCGCCCTCACCAGTGGGTGAAGAACATCTTCGTCCTGGCGCCGCTGGTCTTTTCCAAGAACCTGCTCTCGGTCCGACACCTGTTAACGGCCGCGGGGGCCATGGCCCTGTTCTGCCTCGCCAGCGGCGTGGTCTATCTGATCAACGACCTGGTGGACTTGGAGCGGGACCAGAATCACCCGGTGAAGCGTCTCCGTCCCATCGCGTCGGGGACCCTCTCCGTCGGCGCGGCGCGGCTGGCGGCCGCGGTGCTCGGGCCGGGGGTGCTGGCCGGCGGCTATCTGCTGTCCCGCCCCCTCGCCCTAGTGCTCGCCGGCTACATCACGCTGAACCTGTTCTACTCGATCGTGCTCAAGCACCTGCCCTACCTGGACGTGCTTTCCATCGCCGCGGGATTCCTCCTGCGGGTGCTCGGCGGCGCCCTCGCCTTGAACGTGGTCGCCTCGGTGTGGCTGCTGATCTGCACCGCGCTGCTCGCCTGCTATCTCGCCCTCGGCAAGCGCGCCCACGAGCTGGCCAGCCTGGGCGAGGATGCCCGGCTGGCCCGGGCCGTGCTCGATCGCTACCGCCTCTCCCACGTCAAGATCGTCATGCTCGTGGTGGCCCTGGCGACCCTCGTGGCCTATGTGCTCTACACCGTCTCGGCCGAAACCCGGGCCGCCTTCGGCACGAGCTACCTCGCCGCCACCGGCCCTTTCACCCTCATCGGCCTGCTGCGCTTCTATCAGCTCGTGACCAAGCCCCACCAAGAGGCCAGCCCCACCGACGAGATGCTCCGGGACCTGCCGTTTCTGGCCAACGTTGCGTTATGGGGGCTGACGGTGGTGGTGGTGATCTATTTGTGATCAGAGCCCGCAGAGTCCGAGCCGGGAGGATCCCGCCGCGATTCCAGGGACGTGAAGCGCCGACACCGTGGTGCACACCGGCGTTCCGTCCCCGGTGTCGACCGCGCCCAGGGCCGGGCAGTCGGACTGGGTGCCGTCGTGAAACGCGGTGTCGCAGTAGGGCACGCAGCGGTCGGGTCCCACGGAATTCGCGTCGAAGACGTCCTGGGCCACGCAGATCGATCCCGACGGGCAGATGTCCGTCGCCGCGTTGCACTGCTCCCACACCGCGCGGGTGGACGGCAGGCCCGCGGCGCACGCGCCCACGAGGGCGCCGTCGGCGTCCTGGATGGCCGAAATACGGATCAGCTCACACCGGCCGTCGGTGTAGACGTCACCGCAGCTCAGGGATGAACTACTCAGGAGCTGGTTGGTCACCAGCGAGCAGGTGGAGATCCCCGTAGCCGGGCTCGTGGCCACCGAGTCCTGGCAGTACGCCAGAGGCCCGCTGGTGTACCCCGTCGTATGGCTGACGTACACCTCGGTGAAACAGTTGGTCCCGGTGGGGCAGGCCAGCGGCTCGGTGCTCGGATCGGCGCCGTAGACCGCCACGGCATAGGCATCCTCCCAGTTGCAGAACTGCACGCAGTTGCCCGTACTCTGGCCCATGGGCACCCGGCACAGGCCCAGGGAGCAGGCCACCGCCGAGCGGTCGGTTTCCACGAGCGACGTCTCCACGCAGGCGTCGCCCTGCTGCAAGGTTCCCTCTTCCACGCAAAGGCCGAAGGGCTCCTCGGCCGGATCGCTGGACCCACCATAGATCGGCGCGCACCAGCCCTGACCACCGCCCGGTATCTGGCACGGGGAGCTCAGCTCGGCGTCGATGTCATAGCCCGGGGCGCAGGTCGCCGGCCAGCAGAGATCGTCAGCCTGCGGTCCGAGACAGTAGTTGTTCTGGAAGCAGTCCGAAGCGTCGAGGCAGGCCCGCCAGCAGACGAGCGGCTCGCCGGTAGTCGGCAGCGCCTTGCACTGCAGCGGCACGCCCCAGTCGTCCGGGCAGCAGGTGTCGATGTCCGCCGGATCGCAGCTGTCCCACACGTCGCTCGTGCCGCAGCGGTACAGCGTGCAGTCCGCCAGGCAGGCGGCGTCCTCGGCGCCGTTCACGCCGTCGCAGCCGGTGGGCAGGTTGCTCGCGTCATTGCCGCAGTCGCACTCCTCTACGCCGATGGTCACGAACCCGTCGCCGCAGAAGGCGGGCTGCCCGCAGTTTTCGGTGCAGTTCGCCCCCGTCGCGCCGTTGATGCCTGTGCAGCCCCAGGGCAGGTCGCTCGGGTCGGTGCCGCAGTCGCAGGCCTCCCCGGTGTCCAGCACGCCGTCCCCGCAGGAGGCCAAGGTGCAGCCCGAGGTGTCGAACCAGCAGCTGCTGTCACACGCGAGCGTTCCCGTACTCCCGGGCACGACGTCCGCGCAGGTCCGGCCCGCGAGATCGTACCCGTCGCACTCCTCGTAGCGGCTGTAGTCCACCCACCCGTTTCCGCAGTACCCGGGGTTGGTGTTCCCGTTCTGGCCGTTGTCACAGCCGTCGCAGCCGGTGCCAACGATCACAAATCCGCAAAAAATAATCGCAACGAAAAAATTACGCACCATGACGACCTGCTCCTCTCCGGCAGTTGCCCGGCACCAGTCCGAGCTAGAGAACGTCCACGGCCACCAAATTGTAAGCCAGGACAGAGCCCCTCGGCAAGGACTATGGAATCGCGCAGAGGCCGAGGCGGGAGGGGTGGATGTCGGAAGGGCCGTCGGGTAGGGCACCCATGGAGACCGAGGTGCCGGTGGGTGTGCCGTCCATCGTCGGGAGGGCGCCGAGGTCGGCGCAGTTGGCCGTGACGCCGTTGTGGTGCTCGGTGTCGCAGTAGGGCACGCACACGTCGGAGAGCTGCGGGATGGCGGCGAAGGCGTCCTGCTCGGTACACACGGTGCCGGGGGGACAGGTGTCCGCCGCCGAGCAGGCCTCCCAGGTGGTGAGGTCCGTACGGTCCCGGTGACAAACACAAGCGCGGCGGCTGCCCCGACCGCGACCGGGGTGCTTCGACAGGCGTCTACCGGGATGGGTTCCTGGCCTCCGGCAGGGCTCGAAACACGTGTGATCTCCGAGCCAATTGTGAATTGACGCCCTACCCGGCCAAACGGTATTGTGTAGGCCGTAGGAGAAGCCTGGGCCAAGGAGCCAAAGCGTGCCGACACAACTACCGAACATGGCCTGTCCGTCCTGCGGCGCGCCCATCGACGCCGAGCGCCGCTTCGACGAGGTGTACAACTGCGAGTTCTGCGGCAACACCTCGTACTTCACCCAGCAGGTGAGCACGGAAGGTGACGCGACCCCCCAGGGCGCTCCGATCGCCAACATCTTCTCCCGGTTCAAGGTGGGCCAGCACGGGAAGATCCGCGGCAAGGTGGACTTCAACATCATGGGCATGATTCAGATCGAATACCCCTCCGGCTACTGGACGGAGTGGCGCCTGGGTGTCGGAGAGAACGAGTACTGGCTGCAAGAGGACGAGGGGGTCTACGTCTTGTTCGACAAGCGGGCCATCGAGGAGCCCATCCCCCCCATCGAGAGCTTCCAGGCCGGCGGTAGCCTCGACGGCTGGAACCACCTCCCCCGCTGGTTCATCATCGAGGTCGGTCAGGCCAAGGTGGTGGGCTACGACGGCCAGCTCCCCTGGCCGCCCAATGTGGGCGAGCAGTTCACCTACATCGACGGGCTAGGGGGAGGGCAGGTGATCTCCATGGAGATCGAGTCCGACGGCAGCTCCGCGTCCCTCTCCACGGGCGATCCGCTGGAGTACGAGGACATCGAGATCACCTCGGAAGACGCAGGAGGCTGGTAAATGGCGATGGAGGCGCAACAGGTCGACTGTCGCGGCTGCGGGGCCAAGGTAGACATCCACGCCGGCCTGCGCACCAAGACGTTCGTGTGCGAGTACTGCGGCTCGGTCTGCGACGGCGAGAAGGTCGTCGCGGTCCAGGACATGCAGGCCAAGCGCGAGGAGAACAAGCCCTGGAGCCACCTCCGCCTCGGCATGACGGCGCCGTTCCTGGGACACGAGTACCAGCTCATCGGCCGCATCCGGGCGCGTGAGAAGACCTGGTGGTGGGACGAGTGGTTCATGTACTCCAAGTCCGGCTTCCCCCTCTGGCTCCAGGAGGGAGAGGGCGGCTTCACGATCTTCCGGGTCTTCTACCCGACCTACCCCATCAACCCCTGGACCGCGGGCACCCACGTCAAGCTCGACAACCAGGGCGGCAACGCCAAGGTTCAGGAGCGCGGCACGGGCACCGTGTCCTTCATCGAGGGGGAGCTGACCTGGAGCTCGGTGCCGGGGGAGACCTTCAACTACATCGAGTGCTGGCGCAAGAAGGTGCGGTACTCCATCGAGTACACCGAGCAGGAGATCCAGTACCTGCGCGGCGAGTCCCGGGACTCGCAGGAGGTGTACAACAAGTTCCGCATCCAGGAGGCCGTACCGCCTCCGATGACCTTCGATGACGACGATGACGACGACTGGGACGAGGACTCCAACGAGCCCTACCAGGCGGAGGCTGCCAGCGAGAGCACGCCCATGGGCGCCGGCACCAAGTTCATGGCGGTGGCGGCGATCCTCCTGGGCTTGTTTCTGATGCTGCTCTCGGGCATCGTGGGCAGCTTCTCCAAGCACTTCAAGTCGTACCATTTCAACGCCCAGGCAGCCACGGGCCAAGGCGACGGCGTGCTGCTGACCGACGACAAGGGCAAGCCCATCGCCTTCAAGCTCCCCAAGACCACCGGCGCCTATGAGCTCCGCCTGGCGTCCTCGCCCACGGGCCAAGCGGGCTGGGCAGGCGGCTACTGCTGGTGGGCCCAGGTGGACTTCCTCAAGGAGCGGTCCAAGGCCGAGCTCGCCAAGATCGAGAAGTATCTCAAGTCCGAAGGCGAGAAGATGGACGAGTGGACCCGTTTTCAGACCGTGCACCGGGTGAGCGCCTGGTTCGGGCGGTACTGGGGCATCGACGAGGGCGAACGCTGGAATGAGAACAACTTCGTGCGGCAGCACTACTTCCGCACCAAGGACCCCGGGCCCTACTACATCCGGGTGTACGCCGACAACTGCACGGACTACACGAGCCGGCGGTTCAATCCGGTCAAACAGGCCAGCCTCACGGTGGCGTTCTACAAGAACGTCTGGATGACACGCTGGATTTTCTGGGGTGGTGTAGCGCTCACGGTGATCGTGATTCTGGGACTGATCTGGCGCTTCCGCTCTGCATTTTCGGACGACTAAGGAAAAGGCTGATGGGCATTGTAGCAAAAATACTCATCGGGATTCTGGGCCTCGGCGCCATGGGGGGCATCTGGCTCGCCATGTCGGGCTTCGGCGCCGCCCCCATGAAGGGCGTGAGCCACTACAGGCCCAGCGTTCGGAGCGGGTCGGTGGGTCACGGCCGGGGCTACTATCACGGCGGCAAGTACTGACGAGAGCACACGCTCGGACATCCCGGGCGCACACAGGATACGAAAACACCGGCTCTTCACGGGCCGACCGGTCGCACGGCCGGATGACATTGCGGAGGACGACATCATGCGAGGCAAGCTGCGGCTAGCGATGATCTGCGGGATCGCCATCATCTTCGGCGCTTCCGCCGTGGCGGTGGGGAAAAAGAAGAAGGCCGACGACAAGGCTAAAACCGAGGCGGTGGAAAAGGCCGCACCCGACGCCGCTGACAAGGCCCTCGGCGGCTCCGCGAAGATCGACGTCAGATGCAACATCCCCCCCATCCAGGTCAACGTCGCCTCGTCCGCGCCCCCCCCGGCCGGTGCCAAGGACAAGGCTCGCAGGGGCAGGACGGCCAAGGGCCCCCTGTTCGACTGGTCCAAAATCGGCCGCGACGTGGTGCTGACGCTGATCTTCTCCCTGCTGGGACTCATCGTGGCGCTGTTCGGCTACTTCGTCTACCACTGGATCGTGCCCTTCGACCTGGTCAAGGAGCTGGAGATCGACCAGAACACGTCGCTCGGAATCGTGCTGGGCGCGATCATCCTCGGCCTGTGCATCATCGTGGCAGCGGCCATCGCCAGTCCGTCATAGGACACCCTCTGACCGCCCTGGAACGGCGACCGGCTCCATCTGACGATGTTTAGCTCGCGTCCGACCCGGCGCCCGGCGCCACGGACCGGCGAGCGATCACGGAATCCCCAGTGAGCACCGAGGACACCACACACACACCCGCGGACAGCGAGCGCCCGGCGGAGCCGGAGCGGTCCGAGCCGGCGGCCACCGCTGACGGCGGCGCGCCCCGGCGCTCCACCGAGGGCGCTGTGCTGCTGCTCTCGGTGTTCGTGGTGGCAAGCTGCGGCATCGCCTACGAGCTGGTCATCGGCGCCACCGGGGCCTACATCGCCGGGGACGGGGTGACCCAGTTCTCCCTCACCATCGGCGTGTACCTGTTCGCCATGGGTCTCGGCTCCTTCCTCTCCCGGCAGGTGAAGGGCAACCTGCTGTCCACCTTCATCTCGGTGGAGATCGTGGTGGGCCTCGTGGGCGGCTTTGCGAACACGATCCTGTTTCTCGTCTACGGCTTCCTGACGGGCTACGAGGTGGTATTCTACGCGCTGCTGGTGTTCGTGGGCACCTTGATCGGCCTCGAGATCCCACTGCTGCTCCGGCTGCTCAACCAGTACGGGCCGCTGCGTGTCAACGTCTCGAACGTGCTCGGGTTGGACTATGTCGGCGCCTTGGCCGTGGCCCTGGCCTTCCCCTTGGTGCTGCTCCCGGCCCTCGGCCTGATGCGCACCTCGCTGCTGTTCGGCATCCTCAACGTCCTCGTCGCCGGCGGCAACGTCATCTTCTTCTGGAAGCGCAAGCTCTCCAAGGCGCTGCCCGTGGGCGTGGTGCTCTCCCTGCTGGCGCTGCTGATCACCTTCGGCGTCTCGAACCGGCTCGTCCAACTCGGCGAGGCCGAGCAGTACGACGACGAGATCATCCTCACCCGGCAGACCAAGTACCAGCGCATCGTGCTGACGCGCTGGGGCACCGAGCTGCGGATGTTCCTCGACCGCAACATCCAGTTCTCGAGCCGGGACGAGTACCGCTACCACGAGGCGCTGGTCCACCCCGCCCTGTCCACCATCCCCAACCGCGATCGCATCCTGATCCTGGGCGGGGGCGACGGGCTCGGCCTACGCGAGGTGCTCAAGTACAAAGACGTCAAAGAGGTGATCCTGGTGGACCTCGACCGGGAGCTCGTGGACCTCTGCCGCACCAACACCCACATCAAACAGCTCAACGAGGGCGCCCTCAGCTCACCGCGGGTGAAGCTCGTCTATCGAGACGCCTGGACCTGGCTGAAGGAGGACCACGGACGCTTCAACGCCATCCTGGTGGACATGCCCGACCCCACCAGCGAGAAGGTGGCCAAGCTCTACACCGTCGGCTTCTACCGCATGGTGCGGCGACACCTGGCCAAAGACGGCGCCGTCAGCGTCCAGTCCACCTCGCCCTACTTCGCGCCGGGCGCCTTCTGGTGCATCCACGAGACCCTCAAGGCGGCCGGCCTCAAGGTCACGCCCATCCACATCCACGTGCCCACCTTCGGCCAGTGGGGCTTCAACCTCGCCAGCTTCCAGCACCTGCCCTGGAAGCACACGCTGCCCAAGGTCAAGACCCGCTTCTTGAGCAAGGAGAACTGGCCGGCGATGTTCGTCTGGCCCAAGGACCAGCCGCCCCTGGACGTGGAGGTCAGCACCCTCGACACCCCGCGGGCGATCTACTACTACCAGCGCGGCTACCGGACCTACTTCAAGTCCCGCACCGGCGACGCGGCCAAGCGCCGCCGGCGGTGACCGCGGGCGGGACCGCGGCGCCTTCGAGCTCGCCCAGTAGCAGCTCGGCACCCGGACGGCTCAGCGTGGGCGCCGGCCGCGAGCAGCCACCAGCTTGCGGCGCTTCTTCTGCAACTGAAGCCGATGGCGGCGGAAGGCCCGCAGGGTGCGCGGGTGGAAGCGGAGGAACTGGACGATGGCTGGGCCCTCGTTCTGGGCGGCGGTTTCGGTGAGCCCCCAGAGGTAGCCCATGTGGATCACGGGGTCCTGAGGATCGAACCAGCCCCTGCGCCCCTGGTCACGAGCCACCACGGCCACGTGATCCCAGCTCCGCGGCGATCCCTGCCAGCCCACGTAGTCGATGAGCATGATGTCGCCCCGGCGCACGTCCCGGCCGAAGCGCAGCCGGACGGGCTGGCCCTGGCGCGGACCGTCGGCATAGGCGAGCCCCTGGCGCGTGAGCAGGAGCTTCCGGGTGACCCGTCGGGCGTACTTGAGCAGCCCTGCCGCGTGGGTGTAGGCCAGCTTGGCCCCGGCCCGTCGGGCCCCGCCGATGATCACATCGGCGCAGTCCGCGCCCTGGAACAGCTCGGTCTGATGGGCTCGCCCCGGGCCCGCGCTCCCGAACACGTTGGGCACGTTGAAGTAGCTCGTGAGATAGCCGACAAAGTCGTCCGCCTCCCGCCAGCTCACCCGCAGGACCCGTTCGGAGATGCCGCCCCGGCGGTTGTCGCTGGCGCCGGGCGAGGCGGCGGCGCCCCCCGGCCATTGCACCACCGCCTTGTAGCGCATGGTGCCCAGCCCGCCGTGCACGTTGACCTTGGGGTGGGTCGGTGTGGCCTTGCGAACCTCCAGCTTGGAACCGCGCTGTCCGGAACCGCCTTGTCCGGAACCGCCCTGTCCGGAGCCGCCCTGTCCCGGGATGAGCGCCTCGTGGTACTCGAGGGTGTCGAAGCCCAGCCATCTGCCGTGACGCCGCCCGAACAGCACCGAGTTCGAGTAGGCCGGGTTGCCCTTGTTCGGCGGCTTGAGCGTCTTGTGGTGCTGGAAGGGCTCCACCAGGTACCACTGCACCCGGACCCGTCCCAATCGGGCCAGCGGCAACACCTGACGCCGTCGGATACGCCGTCCTCGCAGCGTCAACGCAGGCGCGTCGGTGTAGTAACGCGCCCGCCATCCCCGACCCACCCGCACCACGGCGTACAGGGTCACCCGCTGCCCGAGCCGCGCCTCCACCGGCGCGTCTCCGGGCTGCCGACCCGCCGTGGCCGCCACCACGAAGGCGGCGGGCGGCGTGGCCTGGGATTGGACAGTGACGAGGATCAGGGCGGTCTGGAGCAGGGCGAAGGCCATACCGTTCCAACGCCCGGGCCTGCGAAAGGTTCTACTTCGGGAACTGGGCAGCGAACGGGAACTACTTCACGGTGAAGGCGGCGCGGCCGATGAGCTGGCCGTCCTCGTTGTGCAGGGCGCACTGCCAGCCGCCGACGCTGGTCTTCCGGAGCCTCAGGAAGGACCAGGTCCGCCACACGCTGCCCTTGCCCACCCGCAGCCGGACCGCGTGAGATCGTTTTCCGTTGCGAATCCAGGCCACGGTGAGCATGCGCTCCGGCCCCTTCGCGTTCGCGGCGTCGACGTAGCAGTACACCCGCCCGTCCGCCACCGTGAACTCGGTTCCCACATCCATCGCCTTGCGGTCCTGCACCCGCTTGGCGATCACGAGCCGTTTCACCGTGAGCCCTTTGGGGTCGGGCCTGGGCTCTACAGCGTTCGCCGGGTCGAGCTTGGCCGGCTCAGGCCTGGCCGGCTCGGGTTTGGCCGGCTCGAGTTTGGCAGCTGCAGGATTGACCGCCGCATCCGTGGTTGCCGTTTTTGCCGACACGCCGGGATCGGGCTTGAGAGTTGCTGGCAGCTTCTTCCCCGCGAGCTGGGCCCGCAGACGCGCCTCGAGCCTGGGCAGCTCGGCCCGCAGACGCGCCTCCACCTCCGCGCGGATCTTGGCCTGCATCTCCGCCCGCATCTTCTCCTGCAGGTCCTTGGCGAGCTTGTCCCGGTCCGGCCCGCAACCACCGATCCCCAGGGCGATCCCGGTGAGCACCACCACGCACCAGTGGGCGCTCGTTCGATCATCGTGATTCAACATCAGCGTCTCCTTGGCTCATCGTTCCTACCCCATCTCCCCGTCCGCCATCAAGATACCGTCGGTCGACCGGTCCAGCTTCCCTCTGGCGCACGGATGTGACTCAGCACCCTCCGGTGCGGACCGCCCGGACGCCCTCCGTGCGGGCAGGTTTTCCCTCAGGGGAAACCAGTGGAACACTTGACACCTCCCCTTAGTGACTTACTATGAATTCGTGAGCAAGTTCGGGTGGCGTGGAAAAGGTAACCAGGACCCGACCAACTTCAAGGAGGCCGACCGATGAAACGTTTCATGATCCCGCGCGTCGCCCATTGCTGCGGCGGCAGCTAAGGGCAGTCCCGGGCACGACGCGAAACTGCCCCCGGTGCCCCGGGTCGCCTTTGGGCGACACCGGAGACCGGAACAACGACAAAACAGCGGCCGGAAGGCAGATCTCCCGGCCCAAAAACACGAAAGGAGCGGCCGGCCGCTCCTTTCGCTTTTTCGAATGTCCAGGGACAGAGTTGAGCTGCCGACACGGATCTGTCGGGCTGGTTTCGGCGCGGTGCGAAGGCTGGCAGGGGAACCTCGCTGCGCTCGGGAGGGGGCTGCAAATCGCCTCTCCCGTGAACACATACAAAACACGAAAGGAGCGGCTGACCGCTCCTTTCGCTTTTTCGAATGCCCAGGGACAGAGTTGAACTGCCGACACGTGGATTTTCAGTCCACTGCTCTACCAACTGAGCTACCTGGGCTCAGGGCTCCTTTGTTTACTCAAACACCCATATGGTGTCAAGGGGTTGGTTGCTGATCTGCTACCGATGCTGACCGGCGTGAAACGTCGGCCAGAGGGGAGGCTACGACCGGGACGCTGCTCGATGCGCTAGGGACCCGTCCCCGGCAGACAGTACGTCGGATCCGTGACCGGCGCCTGGGGCAGCTGCGTGCAGCTATATCCTTCGGAAACCCGACAATCGGAGGGGTCCGAGCACTCCAGCAGGCAGTACTGCAGGTACCCGTACAGGTCAATGCACATACCACCACTGGTGTCGCAGGCCTGACCCACTGTGCAGGAGGAGCCGGTGCAGTAGCCGTTCGGGAAGTTGATGAAGCCACCGATGCTGGTCAGACACTCCGCGGTGCCGTTGGTGATGTTCGTGCAGACACTGGCGTCCATGCAGGGCTCGCCCGTGGTGCCTGCGGACACGGGGCAGCAGGCATCGCCCGGGGTGTGGCAGGCGGCGTCGCTGTCGTTGCAGTCCGGGCCGGCGCAGTCCGCGCCCACGCCGTAGGTGTCACCGTCGTTGTCGGTGCAGCCGCCGCCGCCGCAGCAGGCGCCTGCCCAGCACTGGTTGTCGTTGTCGTCGCAGTCCGTGCCGAGGCAGGTGGTGCCGTTGCCGTAGCCGTCCCCGTCGAGGTCGGTGCAGTCGCCGGGGCAGCAGGCGCCCGTCCAGCACTGGGCGTTCGCGTCGTCGCAGTCCACGTCGGTGCAGTCTGCGCCCACGCCGTAGCCGTCACCGTCGGCGTCCGTGCAGTCGAGGCTGTCGCAGCAGGCGCTGCCCACCGTCCAGCAGGTGGCGTCCTGGTCGTTGCAGTCCGGACCGATGCAGTCGGCACCGACGCCGTAGCCGTCCTGGTCGATGTCAGTGCAGTTGTAGGGGGTGTTGTTGTTCTGGCCGACCGAGTCGTCGTCCCCGCAGGCGACGCACGCCAAGGCAACCGAAACAGCTACGACAAGTGTCAGGGTCTTTTTCATGATGATACTCCTGGGCTGATTGCACACCATTACCACAAAACGCGCAGCGATTGCAAAACCAACCTGGAAGGCCCCCCTCCCGGACCTCACATTTCTGCGATGCGCCTGGGAAATGCCCAGGAAATATCTGCTGTGACGCGGCACACTAGCGAAGCCGCTCGACCAGCTCGGCCACGGAGCCGAGGGCGAGATCCGGAACGACCTCCGACTGGCCGGCTGCCTTTTCCCGGGAGGTTTCCCCTGTAAATACGAGCACTCCAAAGAGCCCGGCGCGCTGGGCCATGGTCATGTCGGTGTCGAGCTGGTCGCCCACCATGGCCGTATTCGAGGCAGGGTGGCCCACCCGGGCGAGGGCGGCCTCCACCATCTCCCGCTCCGGCTTGCCGATGATCTTCGGGGTGCGGTTGGTCACCGTCTCGATGGCCGCGATGAACGAGCCCGTGTCCGGGATCAGCCCTTCGTCGGTGATGCAGGTGTGGTCCGGGTGGGTGGCGTAGTACGGGGCGCCGTCGGCCACGAGCAGGCAGGCGCGCTTGAGGCGCTCGTAGGTCAGCGTCTTGTCGAAGCCGATGACCACGCAGTCGGCCGCCCCCTCGTCGGCGAGGGTGAAGCCGCTCTCCTCGAACTCCTCCCGCAGGGCCGGCGTGCCCATGAGGAAGATCCGCTGGTGGGAGGTTGCCGTCTTCAGGTGGTGCGCCGTGGCCGCGCCGGAGGTCAGGATCTCCTCGTTCTCCGCCGGGATGCCGAGCCGCCGCAGCCGGTCCCGAAAGGTCACCGCCCGGGCCGAGGAGTTGTTGGTCAGGAACAGGAAGGGGTAGTTCCGCTCGCGCAGCAGCGAGATGAACTCCGCCGCTCCGGGGATGAGGTGGTCACTGACATAGAGCGTGCCGTCCATGTCGGTGATGAAGGCCTTGATGTCGGACAGGGATCGCTGGGCTGTCATCTCCACTTCCACTCCGCTTTGCCCGGAGCCGGAATCGAACCGGCATGGGGGGGTGCCCCGAGGGATTTTAAGTCCCTTGCGTTTACCAGTTTCGCCATCCGGGCGGCTGGGGGCTCGGGCGATCAGCCCGACCGATCCCCGGTCCGAATTGACACGGAACCCCCCCTGGTGTCAACACGCACCGCTGCCCGCCTTGACCTAAGCGCAGCGGAACTTACATTGGTCCCTATGTGATGGGCCGTAAAAAGGGCCGGGCCGCAGCAGAGGTGAATCGCTCTCTCTGACGCGCGCGTGGAGCGCTGCGTCTCCCGGCCCGGCGGCGAGTGTAAAGGCGTGGCAAAGGAGAAAGTGAGATGAGATTCGACAAGCTGACGATCAAGGCCCGGGAGGCGATTCAGGGCGGCCTCGGGCTCGCCAGCCAGATGGGGCACCAGGAGCTCGGCCCCGGCCATCTGCTGCTGGCGCTGCTCGGACAGTCCGAGGGGCTGGTGGCACCCCTGCTGCGCAAGGTGGGCGCGAGCCCGGAGGGGCTGACCGCCGAGCTGCGGCGCTCCCTGGACGCGCTGCCCCGCGTGAGCGGCAGCGGCATTGAAGTAACCCTGAGCAAGCAGGTGCGGGAGCTGCTGGGCAAGGCCTTTGCCGAGGCAGATGGGTTCAAAGACGAATATGCATCCACGGAGCACCTGCTCCTGGCGCTCACGGCCGGTGACTTTGGCGAGGCCAGCCGGCTGCTCGCCGCCCACGGCGTGACCCGCGACACGGTGCTGGAGGCCCTGGCCGAGGTCCGCGGCAACGTGCGCATCACCGACGAGGATCCGGACGGCAAGTACGACGCCCTCAAGCGCTACTGCCGCGACCTGACCGACGCCGCCCGCCAGGGCAAGCTCGATCCGGTCATCGGCCGGGAGGAGGAGATCCGTCGCGCCATGCAGGTGCTCTCCCGGCGCACCAAGAACAACCCCGTGCTCATCGGCGAGGCAGGCGTCGGCAAGACCGCCATCGCCGAGGGCATCGCGGCGCGCATCGCGGACGAGGACGTGCCCGAGTCGCTCAAGCACAAGCGGCTCCTGTCCCTGGACCTGGGGGCGCTCATCGCCGGGGCCAAGTATCGGGGCGAGTTCGAGGATCGGCTCAAGGCGGTGCTCCGAGAGATCGACGCCGCCGATGGAGAGATCATCCTGTTCATCGACGAGCTGCACACCCTCGTGGGCGCGGGCGCGGCCGAGGGCTCCATGGACGCTTCGAACATGCTCAAGCCGGCCCTCGCCCGCGGGGATCTCCGCTGCGTGGGGGCCACGACCTTAGACGAGTACCGGAAGCACGTGGAGAAAGACAAGGCGCTGGAGCGTCGCTTTCAGCCGGTGTTCGTCGGCGAGCCCACGGTGGCGGAGACCCTCTCCATCCTGCGGGGGCTCAAGGAGAAGTACGAGGTCCACCACGGGATCCGCATCCAGGACGCGGCGCTGATCGCCGCGGCGACCCTGAGCCGGCGCTACATCAGCGATCGCTTCCTACCGGACAAGGCCATCGACCTAATGGATGAGGCCGCCTCCCGGCTGAAGATGGAGATCGACTCGCTCCCCGTGGAGATCGACGAGCTGCAGCGCGCGCTCACCCACCTCGAGATCGAGCGGCAGGCCCTCAAGAAGGAGCGGGGACGGGCGGTCAAGGCCCGACGCCAGGAGCTCGAGCGCGAGATCGCCGACCTGCGGGAGCGCTGCGAGGCCAAGAAGGCCACCTGGTCCAAGGAGAAGGCGATCATCGGTGAGCTGCGGGACGTCCAGGCCGACATCGACCAGCTCAAGACCGACGCCGAGCTGGCGCAACGCCGGGGCGAGCTGCAGCGCGCCGCCGAGCTGCGCTACGGCGCGTTGCCCGACGCGGAGCGCCGCCAGACGGAGCTGACGGCGCAGCTGTCCGAGGTGCAGCGGCACGGCTCCTTCCTGCGGGAGGAGGTCACCGACGAGGACATCGCCGAGATCGTGGCCCGGTGGACCGGGATCCCGGTATCCAAGATGCTCGAGGGGGAAACCGAGCGGCTGCTCCACATGGAGGAGCGGATTCACACGCGCCTGGTGGGGCAAGACGAGGCCGTGCGCGCGGTGGCCAGCGCGGTGCGTCGCAGCCGGGCCGGGCTGCAGCAGGCGGGCCGCCCCGTGGGCTCCTTTCTGCTGCTGGGGCCCACCGGGGTGGGCAAGACCGAGCTGGCCCGCTCCCTGGCCGAGTTCCTCTTCGACGACGAGAGCCAGCTGGTGCGCATCGACATGAGCGAGTACGGCGAGCGCCACAGCGTGGCGCGGCTCATCGGCGCCCCTCCAGGCTACGTCGGCTATGACCAGGGCGGTCAGCTGACCGAGGCCGTCAGGCGCCGGCCCTACTCGGTGGTGCTGTTCGACGAGATCGAGAAGGCGCACCCAGAGGTCTGGAGCGTGTTCCTGCAGGTGCTCGACGACGGCCGCCTCACCGACGGGCAGGGGCGCACCGTGGACTTCCGCAACACGGTCTTGATCATGACGTCCAATGTGGGGAGCCACCTCATCGACGCGCAGGAGCGCTCCGGGAAAGAGGTCGACCCCGCGCTGCTGGACCAGGCACTGCGGCAGACCTTCCGGCCGGAGTTCCTCAATCGGATCGACGACGTGATCACCTTCCATCGCCTGACGCGGGAAGACCTGGGCCGCATCGTGGAGCTCCAGCTCGTACGGGTGCGCGCGCTGCTCCGGGACCGCGAGCTCGAGCTCACGCTCACACCCGCCGCCCGGGAGGCTATTGCCGACGCCGGATACGACCCGATCTACGGCGCCCGGCCGCTGCGCCGCGCCCTCTCCCGGCTGCTCGTCGACCCGCTGGCAGAGCGGCTGCTCTCCGGTGACTTCGGCGCCGGCGACGCCATTGCCGTGGACGTCACCAACGGCTCCCTGACCTTCCAAGCGGTCGCGCCGCCACAGGAGACCGCGGCCGCGGTGTGACCGTGTGAGTTATCAACGCCTTTCTAACAACACCATTTCCGCACCGGTTGACAGGCTCAGCGCGGCTTCCTACTCTCTGGGGATTGACCTGACGAGGGAGAACCCGCGCCGATGCCCCCCAAATCCCCCGAGCTGACCGACAAGATCGAAGAGATCCTCCGGGAGGCGGCGGCGAAGATCGTCGCGCTCATGGAGGACGAACAGGAGGCGATGCTGGAGTCGGTGCACCACGCGCTGAGCGCGCTGGACATGACCATCAAAGGTCGCGCGAACCTTCCGGAGGCGCTGCGGATGGCCGCCGGCGGTCGGCTGCGGAAACGCGCCGGAGCGAGGACCGGCCGCTCGTCCAAGCGTCCCCCCCGGGACCAATGGGTCAAGACCGCGGACGTGGTGGTGCGGCTCCGGGAGCTCCTGGCGGAGCGGACCAATGGGGCACGCATCGGGGATCTGCGGCGGTTGACGCGGTACAGCGACATGCAGCTCCACCGGGCCTTGCGCGAGCTCCGGGACGCCGGCGAGCTCGTGAAGGAGGGGGAGCTGCGCAAGACCGTCTACCGTCTGGTGGCCCGCGGAAGACCTGCCCGCACGGCGAAGGGAACGCCCAAGCAGGCCGCCTCTCGCGCCTCAACCCCTCGGTCCCGTCCTCCCAAGTCCCAGTGGGTTACCACCGATGACGTGAAGCGCGCGGTGCAGAAGGCCCTGCGGGGCCGGAGCCGCGGCCTGATGATGTCGGAGCTCTGCACCAGCACCGGCTACAACGACAAGCAGGTCTACCGCGCCATCACCGGGCTCGTGGACGACGGAGCCGTCACCAAAGCGGGCACCCAGCGCTCCATGCGGTACCTCCTGAAGACGTCGAAGAAGAACCCCAAGCCCCGGCGATAACAGGCGCTCACACCCCTGCCGTACTGCCCTTTGCCCGCTGCACCGCCCGCACGATGCTCTCCGCCGCCAGCTCGTCCAGCGCGACGTAGCGACCGCGGGTGATCCGGGTCAGCGTCTGCCCCATCCCCGGTTCGTGCCAGGTGCGATCCGTGTCGATGAACAGCAGCGGGATCTGCGCCTGCCGGATGCGCCACGCCAGCCGCTCGGCGGCGGCGACGGGATCCCCGTGCCGCGCCCAGTTCGGTTTGCCGTCGGACACAACGATCAGGAGCGGCAGGGACTCCGGATGGCGTTGCCGCTCGGCGACCGTCAGCAGCAGCCCCTGTCGCAGGCCTTCGGCCAAGGGCGTCTTTCCGCCGGCCGGCAGTCGCTCCAGCCGCTGCCGGGCCTGCTCGACGCTGGACGTGAACGGCAGCACCACCTCGGCGCTCACGCCGCGAAAGGCCACCAGGGCGACGCGATCCCGCGACGTGTAGGCGCTCACGAGCAGCGACAGGATCGCCGCCTTGGTCTGCACCATGCGCGCCGACTGGCGCATGGACCCGCTGGCGTCCACCACGAAGGCCAACGCCGCGCCGGCGCGCCGCACCCGGACTTTTTCCCGGAGGTCGGCGCGGTGGATCCGGCTCCCCCCGGGTGCGCCGGGAGCGGCCGGACCGGCGCCGGCGTGGTACGCCGCCGCCCGCAGCGTCGCGTCCACCGCGAGATCCCTCACCGGCCCCGAGGGCAGCCGGGCCCGCACGTAGAGCCCGGACCGATCCCCGGTCTCCACCCGCAGCCGCCGACCCCGACTCGGCGCCATCACATTGCGCGCGCCCGGGCGCTGGCTCCCCAGCTCCAGGGATCGCAGCGCAAAGGGGCGGCCCGCCCGATCCTGGACCACGTCCGAGACGACGAGCCCCTCCTCCTCAGCGGGCGCCGGCTCGTGGTCCGGCGGCTTCAGCCGTTTTTTTTTCCGGGGGGCAGACCGGGGGAAGGTCGCTGCAGCGAATCGACAGCCGGCTCGCGCAGCCGCTCGACGACCTCCTCCAGCCGCTGCGCACCGTCCTGCTCCTCTTCGAAGGGCCGACGGCGCAGCCGGTGGGCGTAGGAGAGGCTCACCGCTGTCGCGAGCAGCTCGCCGTCCAGCGCGCGGTCCTCCAGGGCGGCCAAGGCCTGGGCCACCTTGAGCGCGGCGAGCTCGGCGCGGTGGCCGTCCACGGCGAGCTCGTTCGAGACGCGGCACACCTGCTCCACCGCCCAGTCGGGCACCTCCACCGACCCCAACCGGGCCCGGGCCGCCGTGACCTGAGCCGCGAGCTGCACCTCTGCGGCGTGCCAGGTCCGCCCGAACCCCTGGGGATCCGCCTCGTATTCGAGGCGACGCCGCAGGATGAGCCGACGGTGCTCCAGGTCCCGCTCCCCCACCACCACCACCGACAGATCGAAGCGGTCGGTGAGCTGTGGACGCAGCTCGCCCTCCTCGGGGTTCATGGTGCCCACCAAGGCGAAGCGGCTGGGGTGGCGGTGCGCGATCCCCTCCCGCTCCACCACGTTGACCCCCATGGCCGCGGCGTCCAAGAGCAGGTCCATCACGTGATCCGGCAGCAGGTTCACCTCGTCGATATAGAGCACGCCGCGGTTCGCCTCGGCCAGCACTCCGGGAGAGAACCGCTGCTCCCCATGCAGCACGGCGCGCTCCAGATCCAGGGTGCCCACCACCCGATCTTCGGTGGCGCTCACAGGCAGGCAGACGAAGGGGACACGCCGACGGGCTCGGGGGAGCTCCTCCCCGCCGCCCGCCCGGGCGTGGCAGGCCGCGCAACCCTGCTCCGGGAGGTCGGGATCACAGCCATAGGCGCACTCCGCCACCACGTCCTGCTCCGGCAGGAGCTGCGTGAGGGCGCGCGCGGCCGTGGACTTGGCCGTGCCCCGCTCGCCGCGGATCAGCACCCCGTGGAGCGCCGGGTTCACCACCGCGCACAGCAACGCGCGCTTCATGTCCTCCTGGCCGACGAGGGCGGAGAAGGGGAAGACCCGATACAGCCGGTCCGAGCTCGACGAAGCGGTGGAGGTCATCTGGGACAGGGTCGCAAAAAGGGTGGACGGCGCTAGTTGGTGGACGTGGGCTTGCCGTCGTTGATGGAGAGCACCGTCACCGAGTCCTGGAACACGAGGGTGTTGTGTTGGCCCAGCAGGGTGGGGGTGCCGTTGATCAGCCCCCAGGCTTCCACGGCGATGTCCCCGGCGGGCAGCTCGAACTCGGAGTAGATGCCGAGGCTGTTGGTGCCGTCGACCAGGCGCGCCGTGAGGGGCACCGTGTCCAGGGGATTCCCGTTGAAATACGCGAAATAGCTGGACTGTGGGTAGAGCCCGACCTGGGCGCCGGTGAGCCGGATCCCGGCGCAGTCGTGGACCTCACCGGCAATGGCGCCGTAGCCCGCGGACATGCCGCCCGACAGCCCCATGGTCTGCGGGATCTTGTACCAGTCCTGACGGCTGAGGATCTGGGCGTCCAGCTCGTAGGTCGCCGCGCCCTCGTCGTACTCCGGGTCCGTGGTTCGCAGGTAGACGTTGGCCTGCGCCATGACACCCCAGGTGTTGTCGTCATACTCGTCCAACCCGGCGGTGCGGACCACCAGGGGGCGATGCGTGGGGATGCCCGCGATGGAGAAGCGGCCCTCGTAACGCAGTCGATCGTAGCAGCTGCCCTCGTAGCAGAAGTCGGTGCCGTTCAGATCGTCCTGGCAGGCGCCGCCGCAGTCCGCGGTGGGCACCGGGCACTCGACCGAGTGCTCGCCCACATCGTCAGAGTCGGCGAAGCAGGCCCGGGCGATCCCCGCCGCCAGGTCCGCCACCAGATCGGCCTCGGTGATCGTGATCTCGCCGAGGGGAGTGACAGAGTTGTCGATCCGGGTGACGCCGATGAGCTCGTCGGCGTCGAAGATCTGCACCGTCAGGTCCATGGGGTCCGGGCCGGACGAGAACACGTCGAGGAACCCCTCCACGGTGACCGTGGGCGGATTGGGCGGGGGGGTGTCGGCCACGCCGACGCAGGAGAGATCCGGGGCCGGGATTCCCGAGGCGTCACAGTCCTCCCAGATATCGCCGCAGGCGGTCCGCGTCGTCTCGCTGAGGGGGTTGTACACGCAGGTCTCACCCGACTCCGAGGTCACGAACCCGCCGATGCAATCCAGCCCACTGTTCTGGTTTCCGTTTTGGTTGTTGTTGCCGTTGCCATTGCCGTTTCCACCGTCGTCATCGCCGCAGGCGCAAAGCGCCAACGCCGCGAACGACGCGAAGAGAACTGTGAGCCGCACGGGTCGAAACATTGTGTACATCCTCCTGGACCTGCAGTCGCAGGCGCCAATGAAATCGCTTGCATTCGATTAAACGGGTTGTAACAACCGGTGTCAAGGTCCCAACCACAGCCCGAACAGGAGGTGCCCGTGCCCGTCTCCCGCGAAGCCCAGGCCCTGCACGACGACAGCTTTGTGATCGATCTCCACGGCGACACCTTGATGGTCATGAGCCGGGGGTACGATTTCTTCAAGCGCCATCGGCCGTTGCCGCTGTCGGCCTTCACCTACCACATCGACGAGCCCCGGATGCGCGACGGAGGACAGGACGCCCAGGTCTTCGGCCTCGTCACGTGGCCCTTTCGGGCACGCCGCCCCTTTGCGAGCGCCCTCCGCCAGATGGACCGCCTCCACCGCGCCGCCGCCTCCCGCCCCGACGCCCTGCGGGTCGTCACCGAGGCCGCCGAGCTCGAAGCGGCCCGGGAGGAAGGCGTGCGGGCCGGCCTCTTCGGCCTCGAAGGCGTACACGCCCTCGAGGGCGAGCTGAAAAACCTCGATCCCCTGGCTGCGCGCGGCCTGCGCCTCTGCGGCCTCAGCCACTTCTCGGCCAACGAGGCCGCCTACCCCGCCATCGGCCTCGGGAAGAACGACGCGCTGGGGTTGACCCGTTTCGGCTGCGACGTGGTGGACCGGTGCCACGACCTCGGGCTGGTGGTGGATCTCGCACACATCAACAAGGCGGGGTTTCTCGAGGCCGCCCGGCGGAGCCGCGACCCGGTGCTGGTGAGCCACACGGGCGTCACCGGGGCCAAGCGGCACGTCCGAAACATCGATGACGAGCAGATCCGCGCCGTCGCCGACACCGGCGGGGCCATTGGGATCATCTTCGCCGTCAACTACGTGGGGTTCCGCGGCGGGGTGGACGCCGTTGTCAACCACATCGTGCACTGCATCGACGTGGGCGGGGAAGACTGCCCGGCCCTGGGCTCGGACTTCGACGGCGCGATCATCCCTGTGCGCGGCCTGCCCGACGCCGCCGCCCTGCCCAACCTCACCGAGGCCCTGCTCCGTCGCGGCCTGAAGCCCGCGGTGATCCGAAAGGTGCTGGGGGAAAACGTCCTCCGGGTGCTGCGCGCAATCCCGTGGAGAGGGAACGGAGCGGGCCGGCCCAGGGATTGAGGTGGGGTTCGGACCTCGGTTTCCTCCCCGTCACACCCCTCCTCCCCGACACACCCCTCCTCCCAATCACACCCCTCCCGACGGACTCACTCGTCCTTTTTGAACAGACTCTCGAGCTGCTCAAGGGCCTGGGCGCGGCCGACGCTGCGGCCGGCGCGCCGCTGGAAGCCCCCCCCATCGCCGCGCCGCACCCGGGTGTCCAGGGGCACGTTCCGGCCGCCGGCCTCTGGCCGACGCTCCAGCGGCGGCCCCACGGGGATCGGCTTGAGCGACAGCGCGATGCGCCGCTTGTTGGGCTCCACGTCCAGCACGCGCGCCTGCACGCGATCCCCGATGGACACGACGTCCGAGGGGGTCTGCACGTATTCGGTGGAGAGCTCGGAGATGTGAATCATGCCCTCCTCAGAGAGCCCGATGTTCACAAAGGCGCCGAAGCGCGTGATGTTGGTGATGATGCCGTCCAGCGTCATGCCCGGGCGCAGATCCGCGAGGCTCTTCACCAAAGGATTCAAGCGGCCGCTCGTCTGGGCGGCCCGAGCCGAGGGTCGTGGGCGCGGCGCCTTGAACGTGCCGCTGGCGCGATCGAGCTGAAAGAGCCCGAGCGTCTCGAGAAGCGCCTCCCGGAGCCGCTCCTCGTCGAGATCGTTCTGGTAGTCCGCGAGCCCGATGGCCACGGGATCCACCTGCTCCCACTCGTCGGCGGGCTGCAACGCACGGCGGGCGAGCACGAGCGCAGAGGCGACCTCCGGTTCGAGCGACAGCGGCGGATCCGTGAGCAGCTTGCGCGCTTCGGCCAGCGCGGCCACGCGCACGGGCAGCAGCTCGTAGGGCTCGTCGAGCCGGGACCGAATGAGCGCCAAGACCTCCGTGGCCGGGGAGGACACCGGAATCACCACCTGCTCCACGCCGGCCACCTCGAACAGCGCGCTCACCCGATCTTCCCAAGCCTCCTCGTCCGTGGGGATCACCTCCATCAGCTCCGGAATGTCTCCCTCGGTGACGATGATGGCCCCCACGGCGCCCCCGTCTCCTCGAATGGACAGGGCACCGATCCGCCCTGCGGCGAGGGGAGACGACGTCAACAGCTTGTGATACTGGGACACCGCGTGCCGGATCGACTCGTCCTCGGCGCGCTGATCCAGGATCCCCCGCAGATACCCATCCAGCACGGAGAGCACCATCTCATCCACCAAATCGCCCACCTCTCGGGCGGCCGCCGTGGCGCCGAGGCGCGGCTGGATTCCGCTCAGGTGACCCTGGATGGAGGAGAGCGGAGGATCGAACTCCACCGCCAGAGCTCCCGCCCGCAGGCCTCGCCGGATCGCCTGCCACCGGTGCGAGGCCAAGTCGGACATCGGCTCCGTGCGCCGCGCAAACTCCTCGAACTGCATCACGTCCGGGTGGTCGACGTTGAGCCGCACCTTGAGGTTCCCCCGCCGCAGGGTCTGATTCACCGCGCCGCTCCAGACGTCCAGCAGACCGGACAGCGCCTCGCTCCACGCCTCCTCGCTTTCGAAGTCCTGCTTCCCGCAGATCCGCGCGGCGCGCTCCAGAGCGTCCACCTTGTGCGGCACCAATGCCCGCTCCCGCACCGCCTGGGGCGGCAGGGAAAGTCCTCGCTGAACGAGGGCCTCGGTGATCCGCTCCAGCGCGCGCTGTCGCGCACGCCACTCGATCCGCGCCTCGAACAGTCGCCGGAGCTGCGCTCGCGGCAGACCGTCGACCAGCTGGCGGTAGTCCTGGACAAGCTCTGGAAGCTGCACATCCTCTTCCAAAAGCTGTAGCAGCTCCGGGAGGGCGTTCGCCGGGACGATGGAGAGATCAATGATTCTACTTCTCTCGATGTATTGTTGGAGATTCACAATTCTCACAATGAGAGGGCCAACCCGCCCCCCGCTCAGGAAGCCCATCTGCTTGGTGACGTAGACTCGAAAGCTTAACGCGAACATTGTCCAGCGGCAATGGATTTTCCGAACCCGGCGCTCTCGGCCATCCTTTCTCTGAGGACATTGGGGAACTTCTGGGTCCGGGGCTCGACGTCAGGCGACTGCCGACTTGAACCCCACAAGTATGACAACCGCGCCAGGTTTTGCAAGTCCGCATCGGCAGCGCCGGTGAACCGACGCAGAGCCCGCTACTTTCTGAGGATGGCCGTGCCGTAAGCCACGATTTCCACGGCCTGGGGCATCACGAGGCTGGTTTCGTACCTGACGTTCAGAACCGCGTCGAAGCCGCGGGCGCGGGCGTTCTCCCGCAGCCGCTCCGTGGCCTCGTCCCGGGCGAGGGTCAGGTTGCCGGTCAGGATCTTCATCTCCCCACCGATAATCTGCTTCAGCGAGCCGATGGCGTAGCGGGTCGAGTCCAGGCAACGCACCACGCTGGCGCTGACCAGCTCGGGGAGCTTGGCGGCGTCCGCCGCGGGGGACCGTCTCGTGTTGACGAGCAAGACCCCGGCGTTCTGCTCCCGATAGCGCTCGATGACCTTCCACCGGGCTCGGTCGCGGAGCCATCCCTGGAGTCCGATGATCAGCGGCGGCCCCAGGGTGAGCAAGACCACCACCGCAATGATGGCGATGAGGGCGTCCATCAGCCCTGCTCCGGATGCGCGATCACTGCGGTCCCGTACGCGAACAGCTCCGCGGCGCCCTGCATGACCGATGACGTGGTGAAGCGCAGATTGACCACGGCGTTGGCCCCGAGCTTCTGTGCATCCTCAACCATGCGTTCGAGGGCCTCCTCGCGCGCCATGGTCAGTAGCTCGGTGTAGCTCTTGATCTCACCGCCGACCATGGACTTGAAGCCGGCCATGATGTCCCGGCCCAGGTGCCGGGCGCGGATGGTGTTCCCCCGCACGAGCCCGACGAGCCGTTCGATCCGGTGTCCGGGAATGGTTTCTGTGGTGACGACGATCATGATCTCCCTCTCCTGTCCTGTACTCCCACTCGCGGGACTAAGGCAACTCGATGAGTAACGCCTTGCCCATCCCACCACCGACACACAGCGTGGCGATGCCGCGCTTGGCACCTCGGCGACGCATCTCGTGCACCAAGGTGATGGTGATCCGACAGCCGGTGGCGCCGACCGGGTGCCCGAGGGCGATCCCGCTGCCGTTCACGTTGGTGCGCTCCCGATCGAGCTCCAGCGCCTTCTCGCACGCCAGGTACTGGGCGGCAAAGGCCTCGTTCACCTCGATGAGGTCGATGTCACCGAGCGCCAGGCCGTTCCGGTCGAGCAGCTTCCTCACGGCCGGCACCGGCCCGAAGCCCATGCGCTCCGGCTCCACGGCCGCGACCTGATGGTCCACAATCCAAGCCAGCGGCGTCTTGCCGGTGCGCTCGACATAGTCCGCGCCGGCCACCACCATCATCGCCGCCCCGTCGTTGATCCCGGAGGCGTTCCCCGCGGTCACCGTGCCGTCCTTCTTGAAGGCCGGACGCAGCTTGGCCAGCGCCTCGAGGCTCACACCCCGTCGCGGATGCTCGTCCGTGTCGCACACCGTGGGCGGCTGCCCCCGCTTCCCGCCCACCTCCACGGCCGCGATCTCGTCCACGAACCGCCCCTCATCGATGGCGGCCACGGCCCGGGTCTGGGAGGTGTAGGCCAGCTCGTCCTGCTCCTCGCGGGTAATCCCGAACTCGGCGGCCAGGTTCTCCGCCGTGACCCCCATGTGGTAGCCCCCGAGGGGATCGGTCAACGCCTCGGTCAGCATGTCCACCACCTCCCCGTTCCCCATGCGTCCGCCCGTCCGGTAGTCTTTGAGCACGTAGGGCACCCGGCTCATGTTCTCCACACCCCCGGCCAGCACCACCTCGTGCTCACCGGTCCAGATCTGCTGCATGCCCGACACGACCGCCTGCATGCCGGAGGCGCACTGCCGCTGCACGGTCCACGCCGGCACCTCGATGGGGATCCCCGCATTGAGCGAAATCACCCGGGCGATGTTGATCTCGTCCGAGCGCATCATGCAGTGCCCGACGATGACGTCGCCCAGCTCCGCGGCCTCGACGCCGGAGCGCTCCAGGGCCGCCCGGGCCGCGGCCACACCCAGCTGATTGGCGGGCACGGTCTTGAACATGCCGCCGAAGGTCCCAATGGCCGTGCGGGCGGCTCCGAGAATCGCGACCGGTTTCTTCTCCATGGGGTTTCTCCTTTGATCAGAACGACTGCCTACCAGCGGAGCATAGTGGATTGCGCGGGCGCGCGCAACGTTGGGACCGGCCCCATGAAACGCCCAGACGAATTGACTTTCTGACCGGGTGTGGCACACAGGAGGGAGCCTATGGCGAGGTAGCATCATGTGTGGAATCGTTGGATACGTGGGGCCGAACGAGGCCACTGACATCTTGATGGACGGTCTGCGACGGCTGGAGTACCGAGGGTACGATTCGGCCGGGCTCGCAGTAATGAACGGCGGCCCGGCGCGGATCGTCCGCGCCAAAGGCAAGCTCACGAACCTGACCAGCGCCCTGCGCGCGGAGCCCCTGGAGGGCACCACGGGCATCGGGCACACCCGCTGGGCGACCCACGGGCGGCCCAGCGTGGACAACGCCCATCCCCACAAGTCCGGGGGCATCACCGTGGTGCACAACGGGATCATCGAGAACCACTCCGCGCTCCGGGATCAGCTCAAAGGGCTCGGCCGCACCATCGCGTCGGAGACCGACACCGAGCTCGTGGCGCACCTCGTGGACATTGCCCTGGCCGAGCTGGGCGACCCCATCCGCGCGCTCCAATCGGCGCTGGCGCAGATCCAAGGCGCCTACGCCCTCGCGATCCTGATCGACGCCTTTCCGGATCGCATGTTCTACGCCAAGGAGGGCTCGCCGCTCATCGTCGGCATCGGCGACGGCGAGAGCTTCCTGGGCTCGGACATCCCGGCGCTCCTGGGCCACACCCGCGACATGGTGTTCCTCGAGGACGGCCAGCTCGGCGAGCTACGCGCCGATGGGATCCGGCTGTTCGACGCCGAGGGGCGGGAGCAGGAGCTCGCCATCCGGCACATCACCTGGAACGCCGTGGCGGCCGAGAAGGAGGGCTACAAGCACTTCATGCTCAAGGAGATCCACGAGCAGCCCCGGGCCGTGACCGACACCCTGCGGGGCCGCCTGTCTCCCGAGAGCGGAGACGCGCACCTGGACGGCTTCGAGATCGATCCCGCCGGGCTCGGGCGGATCTTCCTGCTGGGCTGTGGAACCTCCTACCACGCCTGCCTCGTGGGCAAGTTCCTCATCGAGGGGCTCGCCCGGGTTCCGGTGGAGGTGGACCTCGGCTCCGAGTTCCGGTATCGGGATCCCCTCATCGGAAAGAACGACCTGCTGATCGCGGTGTCCCAGTCCGGGGAGACCGCGGACACCCTCGCGGCGGTCAAGTCCGCCCGGGAGCGTGGCGCCCGGGTGCTGGCCATCGCCAACGTGGTGGAGTCCCAGATCCCCCGCAGCTCCGACGCCGCGCTGTATACCCACGCCGGTCCCGAGATCGGGGTGGCCTCCACCAAGGCGTTCACCACCCAGCTCGCGGCGCTGGTCCTGGTGGCCATCCACCTGGCTCGCCGCACCGGCGCGCTCCCCCAAGACCAGGCGCAGAAGCTCGTCGAGGAGCTGCTGCACCTGCCCAAGCAGATGGGCGACGTCATCGAGAACGCCGCGCAGCTCAATGTCATCGGCCGCCGATACGCCACGGCGCGCAGCTTCCTGTACCTCGGCCGGGGCATCAACTACCCCATCGCTCTGGAAGGCGCGCTCAAGCTCAAGGAGATCTCTTACATCCACGCCGAGGGCTATCCCGCCGGTGAGATGAAGCACGGCCCCATCGCGCTCATCGACGAGGAGCTCCCCGTGGTGGTCATCGCACCCCAAGGACCGCACTACGAGAAGGTCATGTCCAACCTCGCCGAGGTCCGGGCCCGCCAAGGCAAGATCATCGCCGTGGGCACCCGCGGCGACGCGGCCATCGGCGAGCTCGTGGACGACCTGTTCCTCTTCCCCCACGTCACTCCCTGGCTGCAGCCGCTGCTCACCGTGCTCCCGCTGCAGCTGCTCGCCTACCACATCGCCGACTTCAAGGGCACCGACGTGGACCAGCCCCGGAACCTCGCCAAGAGCGTGACCGTCGAGTAGGGTCAGTCCGAGCTCCACCTACGAATCTTGGCCTGCAACGCACCGTTCACAGACCTTGACTGCCCCCCAACCGCGGTCACATTCAGAACGCGTCGTGCGTCTCTGGTGGACCGGTCGGCCGAGGTGGAGTCGATCCCGCAGTGCCGCGGGAGGCCGCGGGAGCAAATCAACCTCGCCGTCGATCGCGCTCTGATTGATTTTCGAGTGGTCCCGGCTGATTCGGAAACCTGTGTCGCAAGTCA
>JBDRSE010000184.1:0-45894 GCA_043825095.1 bacterium | reverse complement strand
TCCCATCGTCAGGCTCGCTCTTGAAATCACAGGCTTTGTCGCTCGTCAGTTGCATGCTCCCGGCATGCGCCCTCCTCGCTCCGTGCCTGTGATTCCAATGGCTTCGCCTGACTCGGTCCGGCAATGCGGGACACCCCCTAGCTCGCGCGCCGGAGCTTTGGCTCAGGGCGCGGGCGCGAGGTGGAAGCCGTCCAGCTTCAGGCCTGCCGCCTGCTCGGCCCGGCGCAGCAGGGCGCGCGGATCCTGTCGCCAGAGATCGACCCGGAGGGGGAACAGGATCACTCCCTCGGCAGTGGGTACCGCGAAGCGCTTCCCGTCCGGGGACAAGGCGGCGCGCATGGCGAGCTGATCGAGGCGCAGGTGCTGGAGCTCGACCCCGGCTTTCGCGTCCCAGATCCGCACGGTCTTGTCCCGACCCGTGGACAGGATGTACCGGCCGTCGCGGGAGAGAGAGGCGCCCAGGACGTCGTCGGTGTGCCCTGTCAAGACCCGACGCCGGCGGCCGGTGCCGAGCTCCCAGAGGGCGAGGCTCTGATCGTCGGTGCACAAAAGGAGCTGCCGTCCGTCCGGCGAGTAGGCGAAGTGCTCGATGGCCGTGGCGCCGCCGGCGAGCGTGTGCGCCGGGGCGAGGGAGGGCAGGCGCCAGAACCGGATGCGGTGCTTGGCGTCCGAGGAAACGAGTGTCTTGCCGTTGGGAGAGAACGCCAGCGGGCCGTACGCCTTTTCGATGCGGCCCAGCATGGCGCCCGTCTCTCGATTCCACACGCCGATCGTCCCGTCCCGGGACGAGGCGGCGACGTGGGTGGAGTCCGGAGAGAACGCCAGGCCGCTCACCGGGCTCCGGAGCCCACGCAGCGCGGTGGCCTTCTTGCGGTCGTCGAGGGACCAGACCGTGACGCCGTCGTCCACCGCGCCCACGGCGACGTGCCTCCCATCCCCGGACACCGCAACGGCGCCGAGGTCGGCGGGGGTCACGCGCCGGCTCGTCAGCAAGGCACGGCTGGAAACGTCCCAGACGCGGAACACGTTCCCGGTGTCCCGCGCCACGACCCGCTTGCCGTCCCGGCTGTACCAGGCGGCCACCACCGCCCGTCCGGGGAGCGGCTCCGCCAGGGGCAGGGTCGTGGTCCGGAGCCCTTTCTCGGCGCTCCCGAGCCGCCAGATCCGGGCCGCGTTGTCCCAGCCGCCCGTGGCGAGCAACCGTCCGTCCCGGGAGAACGCAACCGACCAGATCTGCCGTCGGTGCGCCTGGACGATGGCCACCGGGGTGAACCGGTCGGTGCGCCACAGCGCGAGGGATTTGTCGATGGACACCGAGGCGAGATGGCGCCCGTCTGGGGAGAAGGCGAGCGCCGTCACGTCGGCGGTGTGGTGCTTGAGGGTCTGGAGCAGCCGCAGCTTGCGGGCGCGAAAGATTCGAATCGTCTTGTCGAGCCCCCCCGTGGCGATCCGCTTGGAGTCGGGCGAGAAGGCCACCGCCCAGACCGGCCCCACGTGGCCGGTGTAGTTGGCCATGGCCTTGCGATCCCGCAGGCTCCAGATCCGGACCCGGGAGCTCGTGCTGTGCCAGCCCGCCGACGCGAGGAGCTTTCCATCGGGCGAGAAGGCAACCGACCACACCGCGCCGTCGGGGTGCTTGAAAGTCGACCAGACCTGCCGGGTCTGCACGGTCCAGACGCGGATGAGGCCGTCCATGCCGCCGGTGGCGAGCAGCTTGCCGTCGGGCGAGTACCGGAGCGTGAGCGCCATGCGCTTGTGCGCGTCGAGGGTGGCGAGCTCCTTCCGGGCAGCAACGTCCCAGAGCCGCACCTTTCCGGCGTTGGTGGCCGCGGCGAGCACGGCCCCGTCGGGGGAGAAGGTGAGGTCGAACACGGGGAGGGCAGGGGCCTGCAAGGCGCCGACCCACTTGTGCTCGGCCAGTGACCAGAGGCGCACCTGTCGGCTGTCGCCGGCCACGGCGAGGAGCTTGCCCCGCGGCGAGAGCGCCACCGCCCAGAGCCGATGACCGATCTTCGCGAGGGTGCGGCGGTGGGTGAGCACCCCGCGGGTCGCGGTGTCGTACAGGACAGACTGCGCCGAGGCGATTCCGGGGGTGGCGACAGACTTGGCGCGTGGATCATGAGGGGAGCGAAAGGGGCTGAACGGGTTGCCCGGCTCGTGCAGGAGCGACGCGGCCGCGAACACCCGGGCCCCGGGCCGGCGGTTCTCCCGGAGCATCTGCTCGGCGCCGCGGCGATAGGCTTCCGCGAGGGAGCGATGGATTCGCTGGGTATCTCCCTCGGCGCGTCGTCGCTCCGACAGGTCGCTCCGGCGCAGGTGTTGGGCATGCTGCAGCGCTTCCACGGCGCGCTCGAGCCGTTGCCGCTCGAGCTTGCTCTGGTCGGCGGCCCGGGTGTACTCGCGGTACGCCGCGGCCAGGCCGGCCAACAGCGCGGCGATGATCAGGAGCAAAGGGACGGTGAGCGTCTTCCGGTTCGCCATGTCCTCGTCTCGGGCTGGACCCCATCCTGGCGGAAAGGGCAGGCGTGGGCAACAAAAGGGCCCGACCTTGACCCCGGGACGGAAAGCTGGATAGATCGACCCGAATGAGCTTTGCGGAGGTCGAAGGATGAGCCTGCCGGTGCGACAGATCGACTGCAACGGGTGCGGGGCCAAGGTGGATATCCGCACCGGCCTCCGCATGAAGACCTTCGTCTGTGAGTACTGTGGGTCGGTGTGCGACGGCGACAAGGTCGTCGCGGTCCAGAAGGCGGCCGACGCGCGCGAAAAGTACAAGCCCTGGAGCCACCTCCGGCTGGGCATGAAGGCGCAGCTGCTCGGCCACGAATACCAGCTCGTCGGGCGCATCCGTGTGAAGGAGAAGGACTGGTGGTGGGACGAGTGGTTCCTGATGTCCAGCAACGGATTTCCGCTCTTTCTGCAGGAGGACGAGGGCGAATTCTCCATCTTTCGGGTCTACTATCCCACCAAGCCGGTGAATCCGCGGGAGCTCGAGGAGGGCGACAAGATCAAGCTCGACAAGGACGGCGAGAAGATGAAGGTGCGCGAGAAGGGCAAGGCCAAGCTGGAGTTCATCGAGGGAGAGTTGACCTGGCAGGCCAAGCCCGGCGAGAAGTTCAAGTACCTGGACGGCCGCCGGGACAAGCAGCGCTTCAGCATCGAGTGGAACCGTGATGAGGTTCAGTTCCTGCGCGGGGAGTCCCGCAAGGCGGAGAAGATCTACGAGCTGTTCGGCATCCGCGAGAAGCTCCCCCCGGCCCCCGATTTCGACTGACGGTATGGGTTCACAGGGGGACTATTTGCAGCACCTCCCGCGCGCGGCGAGGGCCACCCCCGGAGGGCGTCAGAGCACCTTCGAGATGCGGTCGAGGGCTGTGCGGAGCTCGTCAGGGGAGGCCTGGAGCCAGCTCAGCCGGAGGGTGCCGGGGGAGTCCCAGAGGGTCCCCGGCACGGTCAGGACGCCGTGCTCGTCGTGCAGCCGCTCTGCCAGGGCGACATCGTCGGTCCCCGGCGGCAGACGCACGCAGCCGAACCCGGTGCCGTCGGGGCGACGCCAGCTCAGGCCTGGGGTGCCAGCGATCCAGGCGTCCACCATGGCGAGGCCCTCGTGGGCCCGGGTCCGCGCCGCGTGGAGCAGCTCGTCCGCGCGAGCCAGCACGGCCAGGCCCACCGCCGCGTTGGGCGCCGACGCCATGCCGAAGTTGAGGTGGGCCATTCGAAGGCGCTCGATCAGCGAGCGCTCCCCTGACAGCCAGCCGAGCCGCGCCCAGTAGGCGCCGAACAGCTTGGACAGGCTGCTCACCACGACGATGTTGGGCGCGGCGCCGTGGTAGGACGGCTGGTCCGTCCACCCCCGGTACACCTCGTTGATCAGCAGCAGCGCCCCGTGGCGAGCGGCCCGCTCGGCCAGCTCGAGGATCTCGCCGGGCGGCGTGAGCGCTCCGCTGGGGTTGTGGGGCTCGGTCAGGAGAATCAGCGCGGTGTCGTCGCGGACCACGTCGGCGACGTCGGCGGCATCGAAGCGCCAGCCCGACGCGGCGGCGCGCGGGAGACGGCGGACCGGGTTCAGGCGCTCGGCCTGGCGGAGCATGGGCTCGTAGATGGGGGACTCCACGACCACCACGCGGCTCCCTGCGAGGGTCAGTAGCGCGAGCAGGGTCCCTCCGGTGGCCCCCGGGGTGAACACCAGCTCCTTGACGGAGCAGCCCAGCCATCCGGCCAGCTCGGCCTCGAAGGCTGTCGCCTGGATCCACGGATTGCCGCCCTCGACCTCCAGCTCGTCCGGCACCAGGGCGGGCACGCCGCTGGCGTGGAGGTTCAGCGCGCCGTCCTCGCGCCTGATGCGCGGCACGTACCAGGAGAGATAGTCAGCGGTTTCAAAGGACACGGGGACCTCCCAATCTGCCAGGACGAGCGCTGCTCGCACCGTGACCTCTGCACAATACAACTCATACCGGGAAAATGAACGTCCGTATGTCGGCGTCACGTCCACACGGGATCATGTGGAGAGTCACCGATTGAAACGACCTGAATCGCATGTGTTCACGGGGCGCCGCTCTCCGGGGGGCGCCAGGCCTTGCTCGGTGCCGATACCAGAGCGACAGATCCGCCGCTCCGCGGCTCACGACACCCCTCCCGTCCCCTCAAGGGGTAGCCCGCTAGCGCGGGGGCGCTGTGCCGTATACCGCGTGAACGGTTGCCCTGAATCGACGAGCCGGTGCGCTGATGCTCCGGAGCCGGGCTGCGGCTATTGCCCTTCCATCCCCATGCCGCCGCCGATCGAGGTGTAGACTTCTGGTAAGAGGTTCAGGGAATCGGGCACGCGCCGTAGGATTCACAGGGGAGCAGGCTGGGCAGGTAGAAGGTCCACACCCGGCCGCGGTCGCGCTTGTCCGGCTCGGCGCCGTCTAGCCAGCCCGACTGGAGCACCAGCGTGTACGCGTGGGGCGTGGCTGGATTCTGCTGGGCGATGTGGCTGCTGGTGATCGCCGCGCTGCCGAAGAAGCCGCCGCTCTGGGTCCCGCGGAGGATCAGCAGCGGGATCGGAATGGGGTTGTCGGGCGTGGAGGGCCAGTTGAGGAGATCCGCTTCGATGTCGATGTCCAAGGTGCCCCAGTAGTCTGCCAGGCTGGATCCCAGCACCACGTAGAGGGCGCCGGCCTCCTGCCGATCCAGCGTCCCCTCGACGGGCAGCGCGGGCATGTACGGCGCGCCGATGAGCAGGTCGGGGTTGCGGTCGCCGTTGGCGTCGCCGGCGGACAGGTTCGCGCCGAATCCCGAGCCCGGAGGACCATAGAGGATGGCGATGTTTGTCGTCAGATCCGACTCCTGGCCGCTGTCGCGGTACAGCCTGACGTTCTCACCCCGAATGAGCGCCACCCTGTCGGGCGAGTGATCGGTCCGGGAAGGGCGCCCCACGGTCGCGGCGATCTCTGCGGCGCCGTCCCCGTCCAGGTCGGTGGTGACCACCACGCCGCCGATTTCGTTGAGCCGGTCGGCAGAGTCCCTCGCCATGATCACGGCCCCCTTCGGGCTGACCAGCTCTTCGAGGATCACCTCCCAGTCGGCAAAGAAATCCGGCCCGCCGAAGACGATTCCCACGGCCCCGTAGCGCGGCGCGGCGTCGATGTCTGTGAAGTACTCGGTGGGCGCGGTGCCGATGATCAGATCCGGGAACCCGTCCCCGTCCACGTCTCCGGCCGCGAGAGACACGCCGAGCTGCATCTCCGGGCTGTTGGTCGTAACCACGGTCCAGGCCTCGTCTGCGACGTAGCCGGGCGTCGAGCCGTAGGGCCAATCCTCCCAGGGGCCGCCGAGGATGTACACGGCAGAGCGCTCTGCCATGTCGGCGTTCTCCGAGGGCGCGGAGGCGGCCACGTCCGGGAAGCCGTCGCCGTCGAAGTCAGCCACCGCCACGCTGTAGCCCAGGTGGAAGGGCTGGTCGGCCTCCGATGGGCCTTCGAATGCGTAGTACTTCTGCCCGTCCTCGATTCGCCCCACCTGGATGGTGTAGCGGTCGCTCGGCACGATGGCGAAGGCGTTGAGCTCGCCCCCGAGGGCCACGTACATGGCGCCGGCACCACCCTCGGCCAAGGGCGCGCCGACGACCAGGTCCTTGGCGCCGTCGCCGTTGATGTCGGCCGAGGCGACCGAGGAGCCGAGCCAGGAGTCGGTCTGTCCGACAAAGGACGCGAAGTCGTTGCGCAGCTCGCCGATGGTCTGATCGAAGAGCTGGTGGTCCTTCACGATCACCTTGCCGCAGACCTGGTTTTCGTTCTCGGTGCAGTGGCCGCCGGGAAGCGCGACGGCGATCTCCTCGAGCCCGTCGCCGTCCAGATCCGAGAGCAGGAGGGAGCCGACGCGCTCCTGGGGCAGCGCTGCGAAGTCGGGATCCGAAACCTCGTGGAAGCCGGCGACGAGCGTCTCATTGGCGATGACGCTCTTCAGGCCGGCGTTCAACGCGAAGCTGGAGCGCGGCGGCCCCGGCGTGGTGAAGACCCAGGTGTCGTTCAGCGCGATCTCCTGCGCCGTCCCCGAAGTGTCAGCCGAGATACCGCCGTGCACGTAGATCCGGTCCTCGTCGGGCAGGCGGAACATGATGTGCGCCTTGCGGCCCGGAGGGGCATCGGCGTTGCTCTCCTCGGTGCAGTCGAAGGAGCCGCCGGCCTGCACGCACTGCCAGGTGTCCGCCATGTTGGTGCCGTAGTCGTCATCGTCCTTGGCCCGGTCGAAGCCGCCGAAGACCACGAGCCCCTGGATGCCGGGTGCGTACACGATCTGGTGCGCGGTGCGACTCGCCGGGAGCCCGGACGCGTCGGGCGTGACCCAGTCCCCGCTCTGGAAGAGCCAGATGTCATTGATGAGGGTGGCGGCGCCGATGTTGCCGTTCTGTCCCCCGAGCATGATCAAGCCGCTGAGCGGCGGGTAGTGCGTCAGTGTCTGATCATAGCGGATCTGCCCCGAAGCGGGGATGGGGGGCGCATCCGTCCACGCGGGCGCAGCCGGATCGAACAGGTAGGCGTCCCGCTTCACAGTGGACTGCCGCTTGCCGCCCACCAGCACGATGCGCTGCGCGTCCGGGTCGTACTCCATGGCGTGGCCCTGTCGCGCGTCCAGTCCGCCCGGCTTCGTCACCGTAGCCTCGGTCCACCCCGCGCCCGGTGTATACACCCAGGTGTCCTCGAAAAAGGCGTAGACCGGCACGTCGTTTTGCGGCCCGGTGAACCCGGTGCGTATGCGCCCACCGAACAGGATGATCGTGTTGCTGACCGGGTCGGCCGCCATGGCGTGCCGGCTGCGTGCGGGCGGGGCTGCTCCCATGTCCTCGGTCCAGGTGGCTCCGTCGAAGGTCCAGGTGTCGGCCATGGCGGTGCCGTCGGCACCCTCACCGCCGAACATGACGACGATGTCACCGCCGGCGCCGCTCACCACGGCAGACGCGGCATGCCCCCGGGCCGGGGGCGCGCCGGTGAGGATCACCTCGTGCCACAGGGGCGTGCCCTCCCAGAGCTGCTTTTCAATAGGCAGGGGGAGACAATTGGAGTCGCAGGTCACGCCCTCGGGCAGGTCGGCCGCCGCGATGTCGCAGAGCTCGCCGTTGCGACGATCCGTGAAGCCGTCGCCGCAGGTGGACTCCACGCAGCCGAGGCTGCCCACCTGATCCATGCACACCCAGTGGTTGCCGGTGGTGCCCACGCAGGGGTCGCCTTCGGACTTGGAATCGCAGGTCTGCCGATTCGACACGTTCATGCCATGGTCCAGGTAGCAGCCGTCGGTGAAGCCGTCCAGGTTGAACCGGCCTTCGGCCAGCAGCAGCCGGTCCGCGTCGTAGACCCGCATGACCACGGTGAAGGTGAACTGCTCCTCGACGTCCGCCAGGCTGGCGATATAGCCGCCGGGATCGAAGATGAACTCAATGTCGCCGTCACCGTCCACCTCTGGGAAGGCCATCGTGCCGATGCGGCGATCATAGTAGTTGGGCATGTTGTCGCCCGCGGGGGGGCCGGTCACCGTGGACTCGATCTCCAGGGTCACCGCGTTGTTCACGTTGAAGCCGCTGAAGTTGACCATGACCTCGACCCGCCCCGAATAGGTGATGCAGACCTCGTCCCCACACCCCGCCGAGGAACCGATCAGCAACGCCACTCCGATTGTGATTGCTACGTTGCGCATGATTACCACCTATAGGTCAGTCCGTCGTGACGGAGCAGAGTGCCTGAGAGTTCCCGCGGTCGCTCCCGCGTGCCCAGCACCACACCGGCCGCGGTCGCGCCGCCTGCCACCAGGGCGCCGATGGTCGTCCAGAACCACCAACGCTTGTAGATGGGCTTCGCCCGGATCGTGATCACCTTCCTGATGATCTTGGGCTTGATCTTGATCAGCAGGATCTCGACCACCAGGGACTGCTTCCGCTTGAGCATCAGGTCCTTCTTCCACGCGTAGTAGCCCTTGGCCGTGGCGGAGATGGCCACGGGGCCGGGCATGAGCCGGATCACGCGGTCGAGGGGCGCCTCGCCGATGGGCTTCCCATCGATCCGGATATCGGTTCCGGCCGGCCCGGAGATGGTGATCCGAAGCTGCCCGATCACTGCCAGCAGCTTGGGGATCTCGACGTTGATGACGCGCTTTCGGAGCGCCTTGTCGCCGTCTTTGGGGGGGTCCTTCGGGAACTTCTTGAGGAAGATCTCGTAGTGCTCGAGCGCCTTGAGCATGTTGCCGAGCCACTTGTAGCACAGCGCGATCCGCGTGTGGATCTTGGCGCTGGGGTAGAGCTCGTAGGCGGCCTTGAACTTCTCGACGGCCGTGGTGTAGTAGCCCTCGTCAAAGGCTTTGATCCCCTCCTTGAACAAGACCTTGGCCTTGTCGTAACCGGGTCCGGTGCGGGGGGGCTCGGGATCAGGTGCCTCCGGGCCCGGCGCAGCCGCCGCCGTCGCTCCCAGGAAAACGTAGAGTCCGGCGGCCAGTGCGGCCCCCAGACAACGCACGAGGGTTGTATTCGAACGCATGTGACGGAACTCCTCCAAGATGGTAGCTGCTGGTACGACTCTCCGTTCGGGTCCAGCTATTGGCAGTGTATGAGGCAGGTGGGGTCCTTGTCCAGTCCTAGACCCTGTCACGCCAAATCCGCAAAAACACGGGGAGAGTGGAGAACTTTCACTCGTATAAGGCGTCAGTACCCTGCAGATCAGCGACGACGGAACCGAGGAGGCGCTCATGGCAAAGCAGAGTAACCAGCAGCGATCAAACGGAAAACTATCGATTCCAGGGCTTGCGATCACCGCGGTTGCGGCGTTGACGATGGCCGCCGCGGTGCTGGTCCCGGCTGATGCCGACGCCTGCAAGCGCCACTACTACCGCCGGGATCCCCGCCCCTCCAAGGCCAAGGTCGACGGTCGTTGGGAGGTCAAGCTCGGATATTACAACAAGTACTATTCCTTCCGCGGGGGCAACTACCGCCTCCAGAACATCCACGTGTACACCAAGGACAGCAAGCTCGCGGAGTTCGTGCACAAGCAGGGCGCCACGCGGTCCTTCTGGAACGCCCTGCGAGGCACGGTGCAGCGGTACTCCTGCGCCGACCTGCTCGTGGGCAAGCGCCTCGTGAAGCTGGAGCGCGGCATCGCCGCCGGGATCGCCCGGTACTACTTCGCCAAGTCCAAGCGGCGCGCCCAGAAGCTGGACGTCATGCTCAGCCTCTCGCAGTACTACAGCAGCTACTGCAACCCCCCGAAGCAGCCTCCCCGGGCCAAGCGTATCCCCTGACTCCCCTGCGAATCGTCTATGGGCGTAACCGTTCACGTGGGAGACGGCACAGCGCCCCCCGCGCCGCGCGGGCTTCCCCTTGAGGGGACGGGAGGGGTGTTCTGAGCCGCGGAGCGGCGGATCTGTCAAGTCAGGCGTCAGCACCGTGCTCCTGTGGGCGTTCACGTGAGCGCAATATCGAGCCAATTGCGGTTGTCCGAGCCAATGGCCAAGCCGCATCTCCTGACCGGGCTCAGGGGATTGCTCAGGATGGGATCCACACTCGTTTGCTGGGCTCGAGACTCAGGCGGTGCGCTTGATGATGTGGTAGCCGAAGTCGGTCTCGACCACTCCGCTCATGCCGCCGACCTCCATGCCGAAGGCGGCGTCCTCGAAGGGGCCGACCATCTGGCCGCGGCCGAAGGTCCCCAGGTCGCCGCCGGACTTGCCCGACGGGCAGTCCGAGTTCTGACGGGCGAGCTCGGCGAAGTCCGCGCCTCCGTCGAGCTGGGCCTTGAGCTCGCCGATCTTCCGGATCGCCTCGTCCTTGGAGCGCGTGGCCGTGGAACGGGACGAGCCCGCGTACATCAAGAGAATGTGAGACGCCTTCACCGTATTGCTCATCGGATGCTCCTTGTGGTTGAGAATCGAGGCGAAACTTTACCACATGAGCGGCAGGATCGACGCGTTCAGCCAAGAGACGTACAGCAATAGCGCTCTGACGACCGCCTCGGGTATACTCGCAGCCCCATGAGGCGCTCAGCTCGACCGACCATCCAAGGACGTTTCCACCGACTGGTAGTGTGCCTGTGCGCAGGTGCGGTTCTTTGCGGCGCCGGGGGATGCGGAGACGACGACGCGGAGTGCGGCGCGCTTCCCGTGCAGGTGTTCGACGAGGGCATTTTGTTGGCGGACGACTGCGGGGACGTTTCGCTGACCTTGCTGCCGGCGGCGAAGGTGGACGGCGCCTGGCGCGGCGCGGGTCGGGACGGGGCCTGCGTCGCCGACGGTGAGACCATTACGTGCCCCATCGGCGATGCCGGGGAGGTGCGCGCCACGGTGGCGGGCGAGATCGTGAGCCTGGAGCTCGTGGCCTCTCGGGACGCCACGGTGCAGGGCTTGGCCCTGGAGGGCGGGGGGGGGCTGGCGGGCGCCACGGGCTGGCTCTCCAATGGGTTTCAGTCGTGGTCCCAGAGCGGCGTGCTGGCCCTGGGGGAGCTCCCCACCGAGGCGGCCACCGAGCGCGCGCTGGAGGAGCGCGGGGACTCCGAGTCGCTGCGCACGGGCGAGGCGCTCTCCTACTGGCACACCTTCGTGGGCGGCGGCGGTCCGGTGCTCTTTGCCGGCGCCACCACTGCGGCCCGGTTCCGGCCGTGGGCGCAGGTGGGGCGCGACGGGGACGACGGGAACGGCGTGGCCGTGCGGCTCGTCAGCGGCGCCTCCGGTGAGCAGGTCGGGGTGACGTCCGGTGAAACCCTGTCCGGTGAATCCTGGTGGATCGAAGTGGGGCACGACCTCACCGGCGCCATGAGCCGCTACGGCCGGAGCCTGCCGTCACGTCGATGGGAGGTGGAGGCCGCGGCGGACGTGGGCTGGAACTCCTGGTACGACCTCTGGGACGGCGTGGACGAGGACGCGGTGCGGGCCAACGCCGCGCTCGCGGCGGAGTGGCTCGGGCCCTACGCGCCGGAGGGACAGCCGCTCCGGATCGTGGTGGACGACGGGTGGCAGGTGGCCTGGGGAGAGTGGGAGCCGAACGCCAAGTTCCCTTCCGGGCTGGACGGCCTCGCCGCGGATCTTGCGGCGGACGGCTTCGAGCTCGGGGTCTGGCTGGCGCCGGCGCTGGTGACCGAGGACAGCTCCCTGGTGGCGGACCACCCGGAGTGGTTCCTGCCCGAGGCGGTGTACAACCACTCCAAGAACGGCCGGATGCGGATCCTGGATCCCACCCATCCCGGTGCGGCGGCCCACATCACGCAGTTCATCGGGCGCATCGTCTCCTGGGGATATCGGTTCCTGAAGATCGACTTTCTGTTCGCGGCCACCTACGAGAGCGCGCGGTACGAAGCGGTCACCGGCATGGAGGCCTACGCCCGGTTCCTCGAGATCATTCGCAGCGCGGCCGGGGAGGACGTGGTCCTGCTGGCCGTGGGGGCGCCGTCGGTGCCGTCTTTTCCCTTTGTGGATGCGTGGCGCGTGGGGGCCGACATCGCCTTCGAGCCCATTGGGCCGTCCTGGTACTTCGCCGTCAATCAGGCCCGTTCCATTGCGGCGCGCTGGCCCGACTGCCTTGCCACGCTGTGCGATGCGGATCCCCCGATCCTGCGCGAGCTGCCGGAGGCAGAGGTCACCTTCGGCGGGTGGGTGGTCGCCCTGAGCGGGGGAGGGCTGTTCCTGTCCGACGACCTGCGAGAGCTCGACGACCTGAGCCGCGTCGCCTGGGGGGTCGGCGACGGACGCGGCGCCTACGCCATCGGCGGGCTCCCGGCGGTGCCCGAGGACCCCTTTCCGGCGGAGCCCCCGGTGTTTCTCACGAATCACGCCATGGACCACCTCGCCGACGAGAATCGCCACGCGCTCCCGTCCCGCTGGCGGCTGTCGGACGACACCCGGGTGGGGTTCAACCACGGCGAGGCGCCCCTCGAGGTCGAGGGAGTCGTGATCCCGGCGCGGGGCGCGGCGGTGCTGCCGTGAGGGGCGCGTAGCGTGGCGTCCGGCCTCAGGCAGCGGGCCGCGGGTGCGGTGCGAAGGAGCGCGAAACTGCTGCAGCGCTACCCGAGGCTCCTTCGTTTGGTCGTGTACCTCGGCCGCCTGAGCGTACAGCTCTGGCGCAAGCTGATACGGGACGAGTGCCTCGATCGCGCCGCCTCGTTGGCCTACACCACGGTGCTGGCCCTGGTGCCGCTGCTGGCCGTGTCGTTTCTGGTGTTCCGCCTGAGCGGGGATCCAACCGGCGCCGAGGCGGCGGTGCGCGCCTACCTGTTCGAGTCCCTGCTCGCGAACTCGGTGGGCCAGGCGGTGGGGTACTTGAACGCCTTCCTGGATCGGGTGAGCGCGGGCGCGGTGGGTGTCACCGGAACGGCCCTGCTGGTGTTCACCGCGACCTGGCTCTTCATCACGGTGGAGGGTACGCTGAACCACATCTTCCACGTGCGTGAGCAGCGAAGGCTCTGGGCGCGCTTTACCACCTTCTGGTCCTTGCTGACCTTCGGGCCGGTGCTCATCGCAGTGGGGATCTACTTCACGGCCAAGCTCGACGCCTCGGCCGCGGGGCGGTTCCTGCGCTCCACCTGGGTTCTCGGCTCCGTGCTGCGGGCGGTGGTGCCGGTCCTGATGAGCGCGCTGGTGCTGTCGCTGATGTACAAGCTGGTGCCGAACCGCAAGGTGCGGCTCTGGCCGGCCGTGGTGGGCGGCCTGGTGGGCGGGCTGCTGTTCGAGATCTCCAAGGGGGCCTTCAACCTCTACGTCACGCAGATCTACAGCGGGTCCTACACCACCAAGGTTTACGGCACCTTCGCGCTCTTTCCGGTGTTCCTGCTCTGGATCTACATCGCGTGGCTGGTGGTGCTGTTCGGGGCGGTGGTGGCCTTCACGGTCCAGCACCTGGACGTGCTCTACGACGAGGACCTGCTAAGGCGTGTGCCCGAGGAGAAGGAGAGCGCCGCGCTCGGCCCCTACGCGGCCTGCCGCCTGCTCCTGGAGGTTTCTCACCGGCACCACGCCGGCAAGACGCCCCCCAGCCAGCTCGAGCTGGAGCGGGCGCTGCGGATGCCCGAGCACGTGGTCTACGAGGCGATTGGGCGCCTGGTCCAGGGCAAGCTGCTGACGGCCCTGGACCGGGACGACGAGGCGGCGTACGTGCCCGCGCGGGACCTCGGTGACATCTCCCTGGACGACGCGCTCCGGGCCTATCATGAGCCGGAGCTCGGCCCGTCGAAGGGCAGGGTGCGGGCCGCGTCCGCCGCCCTGGACGACCTCTTCTGCGACCTCGCCCTTCGGCAGCGCGAGGTGGCCGGGGAGATCACGTTCCTGGAGCTCCTGGAGGCCGTCCCCGCGGCACGGTTCGAGGCGCACCATTCCTCGGAGTCGTCCCAGCGGGGCCCCGAGGTCGAGCTCAAGACCCCCCCGGAGCCTCTCCCCGCCTCGACCAAGAAGTCGGTGGATCCCGACGCGGGCTGAGAGGGACAGGCAGGAATCACCGGCAGCATGCACTACGCGCTGATCATTCTGGGAGCCCTGGCCGTGATCGCCGTCTATGTGACCTGGCGTCGACGACAGCGGGCCAGGACGGCCGTCCCGGAGTGGGCGCGGTTCTTTTCCCAGACACAATATCGCGCCTTCGGATCCGCGGTGGAGCTGGCCCTGGTGGAGCGCGACCTGGCCGCGACCCTGCAGGGCGGGGTCGTTGTCGCGCTGCTGCCCGACGGTCGGCCGGTGCAGCTCGGGCTGCAGAACCTGGCGCAGCAATGTGCCCGGGCGGACGCCCAGCACTGGCAGTCGCTCATCGGAGCCCACGTGGACGCGGTGCTCGGCGCCGTGGCCGAGGCCGAGGCCGTCGACCTGTCCGACTTCTCCCAGGTTCGCCCGCTGCTCAGGGTGCGTCTCTTCCCCACGGACGCCCTCGAGCCCTCGGATCCACCCACTGTGGTGGCGCGGCCCGTGGCCGAAGGGCTGGCGGCGGTGCTGGCCTACGACCTGCCCAGCACAGTGGCCTCGGTGTCGCCCGAGGCTTTGGCCCCCTGGGGCCGGACCGAGGACGAGCTCTTCGACCTCGCGCTGGACAACGTCCGCAAGGAGCAGCCTCCCGACAAGGAGCACGCCGAGGTCGAAAGAGGCGTCGTGCTCAGGTCCCTCGCCGGGGACAGCTTCTTCGTGGCGTCGCACCTGCTGCTGATCGATCGACAGCTCCCCGGCGAGCTGCCCTATGGCGCCCTGGTGAGCGTGCCCACCCGTCACCTGGTGCTGTACCACGCCATCCGGGACGCGCGGGTGTTGGTGGCAATCAACGCCTTGATTCCCCAGACCCACCGGCTCTACCAACAGGGCCCCGGTTCTCTCAGCCCGAACCTCTACTGGTATCACAAAGGCGACTACCTGCTGCTGCCCACGCGAATGTCCGACGGCACTGTAAAATTCACGCCGCCGCAGGCTTTCGTCGAGGCGGTCATGACCCCTTTGGCCGAGTAGTCACCGACTCGAAAGAAATGGCATGTGTTCACAGGGGCGCCCCATTGCACAGTGCCGAAAACAGGACGACAGATCCGCCGCTCCGCGGCTCACCACACCCCTCCCGTCCCCTCAAGGGGTAGCCCGCGCTGCGCGCGGGGGCGCTGCGCCGTCTATCACGTGAACGGTTACGAAAAATGAAATTTCCCTGGGAACGTTTCCGTCAGACCTCCGTAGTAAGACCCATCAATAGGCGAAACATTGTTCGAGATGACTGCAACAACCGTACTGACCGTAATTGCCTGTGGGCTGTTGGTCGCCGCTCTCCGTAAGCGCGACTGAGGCGTTCCCTCACCGCCTGTCCCCAGCGCCTTTTCCCAGCGTCAGAAAAGCACCGTCAGTGTCCGGATGTCGTCCGGCATCCGCGCCGTTTTGGCCAATTTGTCAAAACCCACGCTGATGGCCCGCGTTGCCCATTGGCAAAAAAACTGAATAAACAGGGTGTTACAAGACCCGAAGGGGGTCTGGCACACCGCTTGCAGAGTTACTCCACCATGATGAGAAAGAAACACCTCAGCTCGAATCCACTCCCAGCGTCTCCCGGCACCGGCCCGCGCAACCCCGAGCCCTCACGGGCCGGGCTCGTAGCTGACCGTGGTTGCCTGGCGATCCTGCTCCGGCGCGACTGCCAAGCGCCGTACGCCCACCACGCCCCCTTCCACTCCACCGCGCTACGGCTCGCGGCCTGAAACCAGGCCCGAGCCGCAGCGTCCGGTCCCTCTCAGTTCACCACATCTAGCCGTTGGCCTGACCGACCCCAAAGTTGGAGCACGATACTCGAAGGAGCTCCAGATCTCGGAGCACCACTCGGACAAGCCGACCCCAAAATGGGTAAGCGATCCACGAGGGCGGCCGGAAGAGGAACTCGACGGCGCGGACTGGGCTATAGCTCGAGCAGCATCGACATGGGACGCCGACGTGGGTGAGCCGTGGCTTTGCCCATGCTCGCACGCCGGCCCCTGGGTCGGCCTTTCTGGTCGGTCAACAGCTCCACGGGCACGCTCAGGGCCTGTGAGAGCACGATTGGCACCTCTCGGCCGTGGTATCCCTTCGCAGTGATCGTTACCAGCTCGCGCTTGTCCGAGCTGGGAAGCACAGCCTGGAAGATCGGCCCCTGCTGGACCTCGTGCCGAAAGCGGATCGTGGCCTTGGCGTCCTTCGGGGATACCCGGATCGTCAGCATCACGCTCGGCATCGTGGCCGGGCGCGGATGCACGCGGGGGCGCGGTCGAGGCCGCGCCATCGCCTTGGCGGTCGGATCCGGCCCGGGGGGCGCCTTGACCGCTGGAGCAGGCGCGCGGTCCCTGTTCCCGGTGCTCGAGTCCTTCGGCCAGAGCAGCAGCAACGCCAGACCGACCATCAGCAGGACTCCGGCGGTGCCGGTGATGTAGACAAAGGGCGGCAGACTCCGCACGGAAACCGCAGTCGCCCCCCTCGGTTGCGTAAGCACTACCGAGGACGTTTCCTCGTCGAGGGCCTCGACGCCCTGCAACGGAGTGTCAGTGGAGCTCACCAGCGCCCGGCGGACCATACGGTCCTTGATCTTCCTTCGCTCGTAGAAGAGGTCCTCCATCAGCCCCGCCAGCTCCTTGCGGCCGACGCGTGATTTGTACAGGACGAGGAGCTCTTCGAGGGACTCCGCGAGATCTTCAGCCGTGGAGAAGCGCTCGTCGCGGTCAAGGGCCAGGGTCCGGTGGACGATATTTTCCAGCTCCACCGGCAGATCCGGCTGTAGTCTCCGTATGGGTGGCACCCGGGCGGCGCGGACCTGGAGCAGCGTGGCCGCCTCGGTGGCCGCCTTGAAGAGCCGTTGATGGCACACGGACTCGAAGAGTACCGCGCCCAGCGCAAAGATGTCGGAACGCCGATCGATGACCACCCCGGAGGTCTGTTCCGGGGACATGTAGCTCACTTTGCCTTTTAGCGTTCCGGCGGCGGTGATGGTCAGCTTCTCCGCGGCAAAGGCGACCCCGAAGTCCACCAGCTTCACGTGCCCGTCGTAGCTGATCAGCACGTTCTGCGGGGAGACATCACGATGGATGACGTCCATCGGCTCGCCCTTGTGGGATCGCAGCTCGTGGGCCGCGTGCAGGCCCTTGGCGACTTCGGCGATGATCCGCGCGGCGTGAGACCAGTGGAGCGGATCCTCGCGGCGGCGGCCGGCGTTCAGGACGTCTTTGAAGGTCTGTCCGTGCACGTACTCCATCGCGATGAAGTAGGCGTTGTCGATCTCCCCGAGGTCGAAGGTGGACACTACGTTCGGGTGATGGATCAGCGCCGCGATGCGGGCTTCGTCCCGGAACATGGCCACGAATTCACTCTCGGCCATCAGGTGCTCGTGGATCTTCTTGACGGCGACCAGCTTCTCGAACTTCTTCGGCCCGCGAATCCGAGCCAAGTACAGGTTGGCCATACCACCGCTGCCCATCCGCATCAGCAGCTCGTAGCGACCGAACTTCTTTCTCACCGCTGGGTGCGCCACCGCGAACTCTGCGGTGGTGATGACCGACTTGTGTCTCTCGCTCGATCGGGGTCGGCGCGGCAGGTGAGACCCGGTGGTCCCCGGCAGTGGTGGCAGCGCGGGAGCGGACTGCTCGTCCTCGTAGGCGTCGGAGCTGTCGATGACCCGTGAGATGGTGTCCACCTGGGCCGTGGGCTGACGGGCGATGCGCTCGCGAGTCGATCCCTCCGTCGGCTGCGGGGCGGGATCCGAAGCGGCCCTGCCGCTCGGAACGGACTTGAGCCAGGGCTTCTTCGGATCGCTCATCGACTCCACGCCAGCGCGTACCGAAATACGTTCCGAAGTGTGTACCGAAGTGCTGCCGTCTTCTGGTTTCTCATTCGATCATACCTGCCCTGGCTCATGGTAGATCCGATTCTTCCATCGGTAAAGCGTCCGAAGCGGCCGGACCCGAGATGCGTGGAGTGCCTCCCATGGCGCCGTCGCCGGCGCGGCTCCTCCAGGGTCCAGTTCGACCGGCCGACTGGCCCCTCGCCCCCGGGATCGCGGCGGATTGTCAGCCTCGGGCTCCCCCGGGTTCCCCCTTCAACCGCAGAAGCGTTCCATCAGGAACTCGGCGACGCGCGCGTTGATCTCGTCGGGGAACTCGACGAGGCCGGCGTGGCTGGCGCCCTTGACCTCGAAGTACTCGGCGCCGGGGATCTCGTCCCGCAGGCGGCGGAGCACCGACAGGGGCGTGAAGTTGTCCTTCTCACCGGCTACCACCAGCGTAGGCACGCTCACGGTGGGCAGGACGTGGGCGGCCGAGTGACGGCCCAGGTCGGCGGCGAGCGCGAGGAAGGCGCGGACGTCGAAGTCGGCCAGGTGGGCGCGCCAGGAGTCGAAGGAGGCCCAGCGGATCGCGTCGGGGTTCAGGATCAGGCGCTTGGCCACCTGGTAGGTCCACGGCCCGGACAGCGCGGTGTGCCACACCTTCTGGAACAGGCGTGGGCTCCTGAGGGTGGTCTTTGCCACCGCGGGGATCACGGGCTCTAGCAGCCGTCCGACGTGCATGAAGCCCCGGAGGGGATATTCGGCCGGACCGAGGAGCACCACGATCCCTTGGACCTGCTCAGGATGCCGTTCGTAGTAGGCGAGCTGGATCTGCACGCCCATGGAGAAGCCGGCCATCACCATGCGCTCGATGCCGAGGTGGGCCACCACGGCCTCCAGGTCGCCTAGGCAGTGGTCCACGGTCATGGTACCCAGGTCGTCGGGCACCGGGGAGTCCACGTGGGCGCGGTAGTCCCACAGCACCACCCGGTGGCGCTTTGCCAGGGCCTGGATCAAGGGATCCACAAAGGCCTGATTGCACCCGATGCCGTTGGACACCAGCACTGTCGGCTCACCCTCACCAAAGACACGGAAGGCGATCCGCGCGCCATCGAAGCTCTCTACGTATTGGGACGTGGACATGGCAGGAGAATAGCCAAGTGGAGCGCGAAATCCAATGACGACGCCAAGGCCGGTCGGTCGGTCGGTCGTGCGGTCTTACTGAAATCCCGCTCGGATGTAAGCGTTGACCGCGGCGGCGGTGAGCTCGGGGCGCCAGCCGTACTTGGACTGGAGTATGGCCTCGGCGATGAAGGCCTCGTAGGTGGCGTCGAGGCCGATGGAGGCCGCGTAGGTTTCAATGGTGCGGTCGGGATCGGTGAACGTGACCTGCTCTACGGTGGCGTTGGTTTCTCCGGTGGCGGTGAGCCACTCGGACATGGAGACCGAGGCGCCCAGGGAGAACCAGCCGCGGCTCCAGACGTCGGGCGGGTCGGGCGCGGCGCTGTAGTAGACGTTGTCGTGCAGGGCGGCGCCGGCCGCGTCGTTGTTGGAGCCCATGAGGAAGCCGCCGTTTGGTTGCTGGATGATGTTGTCGAAGATCTCCACTCCGGTGGAGCCGGCCACGCAGTTGATCTGGAAGCCGAAGGTGCGCTGGTCCATGGGGTCGGGCCAGGTGGGCTTGGCCCAGTTGTAGACGATGTTGTCGTGCACCGAAACGTTCTCGTGGGCGCCGTCGCCCTGGAGCAGCAGCACGCGGATGTTGCCCGTGCCGTGCACGTTGTGGGCGGCGATGTTGCCGGAGATCTCCAGGTCCCGGATCAGGGAGTGGCCGCCGGTGTCCGTGGTCGTGTAGGAGCCGATGCTGATGCCGGTGCCCTGGACCTGGGTGTCGATGTCCCGGGCGCCCAGGATCACGTTGTCCCGGATGGCGCCGCCCACGTACTCGTCGCCGTCGTTCTGGTTCGAGCCGAAGGTGACGGAGATGGGATTGTTGAGAAACAGGTTGTCCTCGCAGATGCCGCCCATTCGCTGTTGCAGGCCCCCCGAGGCGCCGTTGGCGTCGATGTTGCCGCGCACGGTGGTGTTGCCGAAGCCGTGGGACAGGTACATGTTCCGGTTGAAGATGGTGGACTCCGGGCTCCCCTGGGAGGCCGGATTGAAGAGCGGATCCAGGTCCGTGCCCGCCACCGAGCCGGCGTAGGCGGTGATCCCGTAGTCCGGTCCCGAGGCGAACCCGGGCGCCCGGAGCTGGAACACGCCGCCGTCGGTGAATCGCAGGTCCACCGCGCCCGCGCCCACCACGCCGTTGATGGCCGCCTGCAGCGCGACCACCACGTCGGTCATGGACCCGCTCCCGGTCAGGTCTACTCCGTCCACGTCGTAGAAGGTGCCGTCCAGCTCCAGCCCGAAGCGCCCGTCGGAGACGGCGGCCCACACCAGATAGTCCGGCTCGGGCTCCCAGAGCACGAGGCGGAACACGTCGCTCCACCCGCCGTGGTTCATCACGTTCTCTTCCACGTTGAGCTCCGCCGCGATGGACGTGAACATGGACTGGGCGTGGCTGTCGAGCGCGTAGTTGCCCGTCAGTACGCTCCGGCGCACCGTGAAGGGCAGGGTGGGGGCGGACTGCAGGTTGAGCTGGGCGTAATCGCACCTCACGTCCTCGATGAGCACGTCGCCCCCGTCCCTGAGCCACTGCAGGCAGCTCCCGCCGAACCCGGTGAACCGCGGATCGTCAGGGTCCTTGGTGTACATGAACACGTGAACGCCCAGGATCCGCACAAAGGACCGCTGCTCCGACGCCCCGCCGCCGCCGTGCGTGATCAGCCACGTGTCGCTCACGTCGAACCGCGGCCGCACGGTCGAGTCGCCATAGCTGCCGATGATCACCGGCTCGGTCTCCGACCGCCCGGACACGCTCCAGTTGCCCATGGTCTCGTCCACCCACACGTCCCCGCGCCGGAACAGCAGCCAGTCCGGCTGGCCGTCCTGCATCAGCGCCACCCCCGCCGCCACCGTGGCCTTGGGCCCGTCCACTCCGTCCCAGTCCGGCGCCAGCCCGGACCACGCGTCATCCCCGACCGAGCTGCTCACATAGTAGATGCTCGTGTCCCCGGCCTGCTCGAACACCGTCCACCCGTTGTCGAGCACGTTGTTCAACCCGCCCTCGGTGCGGTCCCCGGGCCCCGTACACCCCAGGTCATACTGCCAGTCCACCAGCCCATCCCCATCGTTGTCGATGCCGTCGTCGCACTCCGCCGGCCCAACGTCCGCATCGGCCTCCGCGTCCGCACCGCTCCCGCCGTCGTCGCCCGTGCTCCCGTCGCCCGTCCCCCCGTCGGTCGTCGCGTCCGAGTCGTTCGTCCCAGCGGAGTCGTCCCCGCAGCCCGCGCCCGGGCCCACCAGTACCAGTGCCAGTGCCAGCGCCAGCCACAGCCCCGTTGCCGTGTGGATCCAATGTCGACTCATGAGCGGTACCTCCCTCCAGCCAGAGGGTATCACAGGGTCGCCCGGTTCGGCCGGTCCACGATCATCTACGTTGGCGTGAAGGGAAAGATTGAATTCGGACAGGGAGGCTAGTGGAGCAGGTCATCGACCTGGTTCACGGTCACGGCGCGATCGAGCCACTGGTCGAGTTTCTCCGGGTCGGTGCATTTGAGGACCTGCAGGCGTTGGCTTTCGGAAACCTCCAACCCACGGGCGGCGAGGATTCTGAGCAGAGCCTCTGCCCGACCCTCTGCCCGACCCTCTGCTCGGCCCTCCGTCCGGCCTTCCATCCGGCCCTTGGAGAGGTACCGCTTCGCGAACTCGCTTCGGAACTCGTAGTCTTGGATGCGCATATCGTCCTCCAATTGCTTGCGGACCGAGTCGCCCACGGCCAACTGGATCAGATCACAGTATAGCATGGCGCGATCGTCGTCCAAGCCCATCGCCCCGGCCAACGCGGCCAGCGCGACCTCGTAACCACGACCCGTCTTCTCCGGCGCCAGCACCGGCTGCGGCGTCTCGTCCGCGTTCACGTAGGGATCGACGCGTATCAGCTCCAGCATCCGGTCACGCAGCGCCAATAGCAGATTTCCGCTGCGATGGGCCACGAACAGGTGGCTGTCGTTCTCAACGACCCACTCGCCGAAGAAGGACACCAGGGCGAGGAGGCGCCGCGGCTCGGTGTCGAACTCCACGCCCGCGGCCACCACTCCGGACACGCAGTCCTCGTTGAAGCAGCACTCCCCGTGTCTCCACCCGCTCCCGCACGGACAGGGGGCCCCTCGATCATCCAGCGCTTCGGTTCCGACTCGGCTCGTATGGAGCAGAGCACCAAAAGTTACTCGCCCTGTCAATGACGCCCGTTCAGCCAGGGGCCCCACGGATCGGGCGAGGTCAGGCGGCGCTGGACAGCGTACTTGATCAGGCCCGCAGTGGACCGGAGGCCGAGCCGGGTCATCGCCCGGCGGCGGTGGTTCTCCACAGTGCGCGGGCTCACGCCCAGGAGTCGGGCGATCTCGGCGGTGGTGTGCCCCTCGGCGACGAGCTGCACCACCTCCCGCTCCCGCATGGTCAGTTCCTGCTTCGCGCCGCCCCACCCGAGCCGCCAGCCTTGCTCCGCCCGGGCGTCGGCCACGACCTCCTCCACGTCCGGGCTGAAGTACTCCCCCCCGGTCGCCACCGCCTCGAGGGCCGGCAGCAGCTCCTGCTTGAAGTTCACCTTCACCACATAACCGGTGACCCCCGCCCTCAGCATGCCGCGCACCGCCTCTCGGTCGTAGTGCTGGGAGAGCGCCAGCAATCGGGCTCGCGGGTGCGCCCTCCGGATCCGGTGTGCCGCCTGGATCCCCCCGAAGCCGGGCATCGTGATGTCCAGGAGCACCAGGTCGGGCGCCAGCCGCGCCACGAACGCCAGCGCCTCGCACCCGTCGCCCGCCGCGCCGACCACCTCGAAGCCGTCCTCCTTGTCGATCCAGCGCGACAGGAAGGTCCGGAGCGGCTCCTCGTCGTCGACGACCAGCACCCGCACCGGCCTCGCCTCCCCGGCGTTGCTCACCGGATGCCCCTGCCCGCCCAACCGCGGGCGTCCCCGGCGTCGCCCCGCCGCCGCTCCAGAAGCTCTCGGCCCTCTCGTCTCATGACTGACCGCTTCCTGCCCGGGCGGCTACTCCGGCTGCGGCAGCACCCCGCCGCCCGGGATCACGTAACACGTCTCGTCCACCAGCCCCAGCTTGACCAGGTCCGCGACGTACAGGTCATTTTGGGGCTGTATACCGATCTTACGATACACGAAAATCAGCGCGTGAGGAAAGAAGAGCTTGTAAATCGCCAGCGGGCCCGCCTCGGTAGTCACGCGCCGGCACACCCCCGTGTCGATGTCGTACAGCTCGATGTCGAACCGGAACCAGTCGGGAGTGATGTACTTCGTGGTGTTCAGCCGGACCAGGTTGCGGTGGATGGCCGCCCTGGACACCCAGTTGTCCTCCGAGATCACCGTGGCCTTGCCCGAGGGGATGTGGTGGTGCACCATGCGGTAGGGCGGCGTGAGCCAGACGTCGGACGCGTCCCAAACCACGTACTCCCCACAGAGCAACACGAAGTACTGGTAGCCCTCGTAAGTGGAGTCGATGTGCACGTTCTCGCCGGTCCACAGGTCGATGGGCCGCAGCCGGCCCCCGTGGAACCGCACCCGCGCGAGCAGGACCCGGCACTGGATCTGGCCGACCAGGGACGACGTGCCGGACACGTCGTAATGCAGGCCCCGGCCGTCCTTGGCACCCACCGCCAGCAACGTCCCTCGGATTGCCACGGCCACGAACTCACCACCCGGGGTGAATTGATCCTACAGGCCCGGCACTTTCGGGTCCTGGATCGAGTATACCTCCACGCCGTTTGCCATGCGAGCCAGGTAGACCCGCTCGTGCCACGTGTCAGGTCTCGGGCCGGCCCGCTCTGGGCGGCTGCCCACGAGCTGGGGGATCTCGACTCATCGACACCGGTATCCTTCACCGAGATCGACACACGCAGTGCCCGCGGGGCAGAGAATCGCGCTGGAAAACGGGTCGCAGATCGAGCTCGCCGAGAGGGTGGCCGTGACGTAGAGCGAATAGAGCGCCCCCCACCGGCCAGTGATATCGTTGGCATCTGCAAAAACGAAGACAACACCCGGCCCGACACTGGTTGCGTCCACCGAAGCTGTCGTTTCAGGAGGGAATACACAATCCGACGCAATTTCTACACCGGCGCTGCAACTGTCCCTCCGGACGTAGAGCTGAGGCGTCATCTCCTCCCCAATCAGCGTGGCCTGCAGCCGGGCTGCGCCGGATGGCAACCACAGGGCGTACACGTCCTCGGACCAGGAGTTGGAGTCGCAGGAAGGCTCCGACAGCGACGGAGCGACGAACGGGTACTGCTCGAGATCGAACTGGTACAGCACACCCGTGACTGTACCGGATTGTGGGAGCCACCGGATCGGCAGATCCAGAACGCATTCGAGCTCCTCGAGCAGACCGCCAGCGCCCGAGCAGTCCGGATCCGCAGACCAGTCCGTCAGCCCGTCACCGTCGTTGTCGATCCCGTCTGCGCACGCCGGGCAGCCGGGACCGAAGCCAGGACCGAGACAGTCGTCGAGTTCGGTGTTGTCCAGGGGGTCCTGGCAACCGGGGTCCTCGAGAAAATCAATCAGGCCGTCTCCGTCGTTGTCGAGGCCGTCGTTGCAACGGGGTACGGAGCAGACCGGGGCCAGACCAGGAGCTTCGGGAACACAGATCAGGCCCGGCACGCAAACCCTAAGCGGATCGTCCGGGAGGCATTCCATCGCCTCTGGAATGATCCACCGGACCCTGAGGAGAAACTGACCGGCGGCACCGGGCTCCGCCCCGTCCACGAAGATGAAGTACTCACCCGGGGCCGGGTGTTCCAGGATGACCTGCTGGCCACCGCCGCCGGGGCCGGCGCCGGCGCTGCAGGCCACCTCGGAGAGCGGATCCTCGCAGTGATCCTTTCGGACGTACACCACGGTGTTCAGCAAGGTGGGGTCCCCCATGGTGGAGATCAGGATGCTGGTGGCGCTGTCAGTGACGGTCAGAGCGTATACGATCTCGTTGGCGTCCAGGCCACCACATGAGCCAGTCTCGTGGCTCAACCCGTGCGCCGTGCTCTCCACGACCTGAGCAGTTGGCGGAAGCCGATGATTGAACACCGCCTGGCCATCCTCCGAAATCCCACAGAAGGGCAGATTGCCTTCTTCCGAGTCGAGCGAATCGAGGCACCCCGGATCCTCGGGGTAGTCGATCAACCCGTCGCCGTCGTTGTCGATGCCGTCGTTGCAGGCACGAGGGGGGATCATCTCATCGGACGAGTGGTTGCTCGAACCATCCGGGCTCTGGGCCGATTGCGCGACGCAACCGCCTCCAGTGTAAAGGGCCGCCAAGGCGCAGAAGAAGACCTTTGCCACACGACAGATGCCTATGCCTCTCTCGCACATGTCACTTCACTGTCTGTGGCACCCCAACGGGGTGCGCGATCCAGCGGAAGTTGTCGACAACTACGGCAGAATCCAAGATGTTGTCCTCCTCGTCGTGAACAGAAAGGACGAGGGTGATCTCACCGCCGGCAGAAACGGGGGAGTAGGTTCGGAGCCAGCCCGTGGTCGATCCCGCAATCGTGGGACACGGAGCCGGCACGGAGCAGCCGGGCACAGGATCGTTCTCGCACCAAGTGACCGCTGGGCCAACTCCATACCCCGTTCCTGAAATATCCAACGACCAGTAGGGCGGATATTCGAAGAAAGCGGAGTTCACAGTGATCTCGCTACCGTATCCGTCTCGACTGATGTTAGTCGCGGCGCCGCCACTGAGCAGCGGCTCGTCAATCACAACCGCTGTGAAGGTGTCGTTGTACTTGCTGCATACGAAGTCCGGATACTCCGAAGAGAAAAAAACAAAATCAAAAGCGAATCCCTGGGCATTCGTGGGAGCCTTCAGCCTGACGCGGAGCAGGGTCAGATCGTTGATCACCGCGCCATCGGGACTTGGTGAAGGATCCGACACATCGTAGATCCCGAGGTCCGACAAGTCGCTGTCTCGCGGCTCGGGGCTCCGGGCAGGGCCGGTCGCCATGATCACGAACCGGCAGTTGTCGATCGGGAGACCATCGCTCGCGCCGGCATCACTGCTGACCCGGGGCACGATGGCCCCCCAGTCCGAAAACGCGCCGTACGCCAGTGGGTCACCTTGACCCTCGATGTCGATGATCCAATCGTCGCAAAGGCCCATCGCGTGAGCCAGTTGCCGCCCCACACTGGGGTCGGGGCTTTCATCGCAATCGCACAGCCCAACTGGTTCGTCAACCGATCCGTCGCAGTCGTCGTCGACCCCATTCCCGAGAATCTCGAAAGCACCGGGATTGATCTGCGAATTGAGGTCGTTGCAGTCGCCATCTGAGCGAGAGAATCCGTCACCGTCGACATCCTCGTCTCCATCGGAGACAGCATCGTCAGCCACAGCGTCGTTGCCGTTCATGCCCGGCTTGTCAGGAGACACGACACAGGCCGCAAACGCCCCGGCCACACCGGCAAACACAGCAATGTACGCCGCTAGAGGCGTCGATCTTTCAGCAAGCCTGCGCATAACTCGTTTCCTAAGAGCATAGCATCCATAAAGAAATAATTCATGCCCCTCCAACGGACACGTCAAATTAACAGGACGTTGGTCGATGCGATTGTACTGCTGTTGGGCAGGAGCAACCACTCAACGCTGATACAGCCAATCGGGAGAAACATCGTGGAGTGGAAGAGCCATATGGCTCTTCTCCGCCGAGCTGTTTCGGGCACAGCAGGTAATTCGTTTGAGCAGCAAGCAGCGGTTCTTCCAGCTAGCAGACTACTCTCTGAACGTATACGTATGTGTAGTAGTTTGTTCCCGAGAGCGAGATCTTGATTCTGCCGATCCACGGCGTAGGTCCGTTGCTGACCGTGCGATCCCACTCGATGTCAGTGTCCTGTGAGTACATCATCCAGGTGCTGCCGAAATGGCCGTCGTAATCGAACACCTCATAGTTGCGCTCGTCGTCCCGGTACATGATCCCCTGCTCGAATGTGCCAGACGAGCTGAAGTCGAACCCGAAGTAGAACCTGGCGTCCTCGACGACGTCAGGATCATCTCCATCACAGAACTTCGCGATGAAGTAGCAGTTGGTATCGTCGCCGTCGCAGCTGCCGGCGTCATCGATGATCGACGCGCAGGTCCAGCCATCCGCCTCGTAGCAGACAGCCGTCAGCTCTGGGGCGTGGGTCGCCCTCGCGGCAGCGCTGGCGGCGGTCAGCGCCAATACGAAAGCCAGTGTGGCAATGTGTCTTGGTTTCATGACAGTCTTCTCCTTCCTCGGTGGGTTGGTTGTCGTGGAGGAATCCCTCCCGTTGTTCGCCTTCAACTTAGCCGGATTGAACGACACTGGGCAGTCGGAGGAAACCGGGTGGTGTTCGGGTTTCTACCGGGGAAATCGGCGCGTCTCGTGAGGTTCGTTACGAGAACATTACAAGAAGGGAGGGCGGCAGGGAGCGGCAGGATCGACTACTGTGGAGTCAACCGATGCCTCACCGCGTACTTGGTCAGTGCGGCAATGGAATGGAGGTCGAGCTTGTCCATGATTCTTTCCCGGTATTTCGAAACCGTGCGCTCAGTCAACCCGAGTCGCCTCGCTATATCACGAGTCCGGCAACCCTCGGCGATGAGCTGGAGGATCTGGCTCTCACGTGGTGCGAGAGGACGCCAGGTGGAGGTGTGGAGCGCTTTCGAGATCTCGGCGCGTGGATCGTTGCAGAAGCAGGTTGGCAGCAGCCGCTCAGTGAGCTCCGGTGACAAATACACCCCGCCTTTTCTCACGGTCCGAATCGCCTGCACAAGGCTCGCCAGAGGAGAGCTCCAGAGAACGCACCCTCGGGCACCGGCCGCGAACACGCGTATTATCACATCCCAATCGTCCCAGGTACTGATCAAGATGACTCCGACAAATGGAAAGGCGCTGACGATTTCTCGCGTCGCGATGTCGCCCGCCATCTTCTGCATGACGACGTCCATCAACACGATGTCCGGCGCATGCCGTTCCACTGCATCCAATGCCTCCTGGCCATTCTCTGCTTGGCCTGCAAGCGTCATTTCCTCTTGGCCTTTGACGAACAAGCACATCAGCTCTCGCCGCATGGCTTCTTCGTGAACAACCAGCACGCGTGTGGTGTGCGCGGATACCATCCTGTCCTTTTCTTCTTGGCACTGAACACTATGGAAAGCGCCGGCCGGGGAGCTGTGCCGATGCTTTCAGTATTGAGTCCTGATGAAGATCCTCTTGAGATCGTACCGTGCCGCTGAGCGGCGCAGCAAGCGCGGAGGCAGCGTGGATCTCGAAAAAAACGGGGTTACGAGGCCGTCTGATGGGGACCTCGTGTCTGGGGTTGAGTAGAAATACTCAATCCTAAGAGATCTCCGGGATCCACTTTTCACGGGCTGAGCGAAAGGCGTCGGTTTGCTGCTTGATGCGCTCGGTGGTCCCCTGGTGCCGGGAACGGCTTCTGGAGAACCACTGCCCGGACCGATCCCAGACCGGAACTGGCCAGTGCTTGACTGGCGTGCTGCCGGGCTCCCACAGCACCAGGCGGAACACGTCGCTCCAGCCGCCGTGGGAATCGGTCAGGGAAGTCAGTGGGGCAGATCTTCGACCCGGCTCGCGGTCGCGACGCGATCGAGCAAACCAGGTGCCCCGGCCACCTCCACGCGGCTGCGACCCTTGATCTGAATTCTCGTCAAGTCATCCCAAAAAGAACCCATATTGTCCAAAAATGGAAGATAACGCAGTTATTATAGGTTGATACGTCAAATGCCGACATCCTGTCAACGAATTCTCGTCATTTCCGTCAATGACGGAAATTTGTCCCTCCGGCTCCTGCGCCTGCCGCTGCACGAAGCTGCGAACCCCCGCGCCGTGCCAAATCCCAGCCGATGCAGGTCAGTCATCGGGCTGGCGGCTTAGGCGCTCCGCCGGGAAATCGCCCTTGCTCGTGTGCGTGTAATCTGTGCTCGCCGACAGGGGAAGGCTTGCTATAACCTACGGATCGAGGGAGGTGCCTGCCATGTCCGTGATTGATGTCGTTGATCTCGTTGACGAGCCTGAGAACCAGATTGTGGTTCGGTTCCCTGCGAGCGGGGAGGCGGACCTGCGGTGGGGGACGAACCTGATCGTGCGGGAGAGTCAGGTTTGTATTTTCTATCGGGGGGGGCAGGCGCTGGATACCTTCGGGCCGGGGCGGCACAAGCTGGCGACGGGGAACCTGCCGCTGCTGAACAAGCTCGTGAACCTGCCCTTTGGGGGGGAAACGCCCTTCAAGGCGGAGTGCTACTTCATCAATATGAAGACATTCATCAACCGGAAGTGGGAGACGGCGGAGCCGATCACGTTCCGGGACGAGGTGCTCAAGGTGGTGCGCCTGCAGGCGTCGGGGATTCAGAGCTTCAAGATCGTGGACCCGCAGCTGTTCGTGAACAAGGTGGTGGGGACCGCCGGGCGGTACGAGTCTCAGGGGATTACGTCGCTGCTGAACAACATCATCGTGGGGCGGCTGACGGATGTGCTCGGGGAGAACCTGAAGACCCTGCTGGATCTGGCGGCGCTGTACGACGAGATCGGGATCGCGACCAAGGCGCGCACCCACGACGACTTCGGCAAGTACGGCGTGGAGCTCGAGGACCTGGTGTTGAGCGCCATCACGCCGCCGCCCGAGGTGCAGGAGAAGATCGACGAGCGGGCAGGGCTGGGGCTGTTCGAGGACGCCATGCCGGCGTTGCAGCAGCAGCAGGCGGCCTATGCCATGCGGGACATCGCCAACAACCCCGGAGAGGCGGGCGGAGTGGCGAGTCAGGGAATGGGGATGGGGATGGGACTCGGAATGGGCTTCATGATGCCGGGCATGATGGCGGGCGCGATGCCGGGCATGAGGCCGCCCCAGCAGCCCGGGTATCCGCCCCAGCAGCCCGGGTATCCACCCCAGCAGCCCGGGTATCCGCCCCAGCAGCAGGGCTACCCGCCGCAGCAGCAGGGCTACCCGCCGCAGCAGCAGGCTCCCCAGCAACAGCCTGCGCCCCAGGCGACCTTCTGTGGCGGCTGTGGCCAGCCGGTGACGGCGGGGTTCAAGTTCTGCGCGCAGTGCGGCTCCCCCGTGGGCGGGTAGAGCGGGCAGGCTTCATTCAGCTTGTTGGGAAGGGGAGGGGCTTGGCTGCTACAGGCAGTTGAGCGCGATGTCGTAGCTGCCCTCGGCGGCCTGATAGCCGTCCACCACGATGTGGTAGGTCTGGCCCTCGAGGGCCTCGAACTGCACGGTGTCCATGCCGACGGTGACGCCGGCGACGAGGCAGTTTCCAGGGGTGCAGCCGCCGTAGGGGTTCAGCAGCACGAACAGGTCCAGATCGACGCCGGGATCCACGCCCGACATGACGACTTGTACTGTGCCGGTCTGGGTGGCGGTGAAGCGGTAGGCGTACTCCGGGCCGGTTTCGGTGACGCCGGTGCAGCTGTAGCGCTCGATCCGGTTGGTGCCGTATTCGGTGGTCCAGGAGTCGGTGCCGCCGCAGGCCAGGGGCCAGCCCGTGCCGCAGCTGCCGCCCTCGAGGCTGCAGGCTGAGCTGCAGCCGTCGCCGCTGGTGGTGTTGTTGTCGTCACACTGCTCGCCGGGCTCGACGGAGCCGTTGCCGCAGCTCGGGTCGGCGGAGCCGCAGTCCACGGTGATGTTGTACGGCGAGGTGTCGCCCTGATAGCCGTCCACCACGAAGTAGTAGTAGGTGCCCGCCACGGCGTTGAAGGTGGCGGCGGAGCCGTCCACGGCGATACAGGCGGACTGGGCGCAGCCGTCGGTGCCGTTGTCCTCGAGCACGAGGATGTCGAGGTCGCCGCCGGTCATGCCGGTGAGGCTCACGGTCACGCTGCCGCTCTGGTAGGCGTAGAACCAGTAGGTGTACTCCGGGCCGGACTCGTCCCAGCCGGTGCAGGTGTAGCTGTCGATGTTGTCCGTGGAGCCGGTGCCGTTGTTGGTCCAGGAGTTGGTGTCACCGCAGCCGAGGAACCAGTCCGGCACGCAGGCGGTGGCCTCGCTCATGCAGCTCGCAGAGCAGCCGTCACCGCCCACGGTGTTGCCGTCGTCACAGTCCTCGCCGCACTCGACCACGCCGTTGCCGCAGCCTTCGAGCTGGCAGGTGGCGCTGCAGCCGTCGCAGGCCGTGGTGTTGCCGTCGTCACAGGCCTCGCCGGCGTTGAGCACGCCGTCCCCGCAGGACCCGCCGGGGCAGGTCATGTTGATGGTGTAGTTGCCCTCGTCGCCGTAGAAGCCGTCCACGGAGACGTAGTAGGTCTGCCCCGACACGGCGCTGAAGGTCGCCGAGAGCGAGCCGTACTGGATGCAGTTGGCCGACGAGCAGACGCCTCCGGTGCTGTTCATCACGAAGACGTCGAGATCCACGCCCGGGTCGAGCTCGGAGAGGGCTACGGTCACCTGCCCTGACTGCTGGGCCACGAACTCGTAGATGTACTCGGGCCCGGTTTCGTTCCAGGAGCTGCAGCCGTAGGAGTCGACCACGTCCGTGGCGCCGTAGTTGCTGGTGGACCAGCGGTCCTGCGCGCCGCAGGAGAGGGTCCAGGCGTCGCTGCAGGTGGCGCCCTCCAGGGCGCAGGCCGAGTCGCAGCCGTCCCCGTTGCTGGTGTTGCCGTCGTCGCATTCCTCGCCGCACTCCACCACGCCGTTGCCGCAGGCCTCGGTCTGACAGCTCGCGCTGCAGCCGTCACAGGCGACGCTGTTGCCGTCGTCGCACTGCTCGCCGGCGTCCACGTTGCCGTTGCCGCAGCCCTCGAGGTGGCAGGTCCCTGAGCAGCCGTCGCCGCCGGTGAGGTTGCCGTCGTCGCACTCCTCGTCCGGATCCACGTTGCCGTCCCCGCACTCCCCGCACTGCACGTGGATGGAGAAGGGCCCCTGGGCGCCGTAGTAGCCGTCCACCACCAGGTAGTAGATGGAGCCGGTGAGGGCGACGAAGGTGGTGCTGACGCCGCCGTACTCGATACAGTTGCTGGCCTCGCACGAGCCGGCCTGATCCTCGATCACGAAGATGTCCAGGTCCGAGCTCATGCCGCTCAGGGTCACCGTCACGAAGCTGTCCGAGGGCGCGGTGAAGATGTAGGCATACTCCGGGCCGGACTCGTTCCAGGGGGAGCAGCTGTAGCTGCCCAGGTTGTTGGTGGAGCCCGCGCCGGAGTTGTTGGCGGTGGCGCTCTGGCCGCACGTGAGGGACGCCGCCGGCTGGCAGGTGGTGATGGGCTCGAGCCCGCAGCTCGCGTTGCAGCCGTCCCCGGCGACGGTGTTGCCGTCGTCACACGCCTCGGCGCACTCCCGCACGCCGTTGCCGCAGGCCTCGATCTGGCACACCGCGCTGCAGCCGTCACACGACGTCGTGTTGCCGTCGTCGCAGCCCTCGCCGCCGTCTGTCACGCCGTTGCCGCAGCCCGGCACGGTCTCGACCTGGCAGGCGGCGTCGCAGCCGTCCCCGGCCGAGGTGTTGCCGTCGTCGCAGGCCTCGCCGGTGTCGATGACGTTGTCGCCGCAGCGCGCGTTCCGGCAGTTCGTGCGACAGGCGTTCGGGTGGACGTCGCTGTTGGCCGGGCCGTTGTCGCACTGCTCGCCCGGATCCACCACGCCGTCTCCACAGCCGGTGGCCTCGAGGTCGCAGGCGGCGTCGCAGCCGTCGCCGGGGACGAGGTTGCCGTCGTCACACTCCTCGCCCGCCTCGAGCACGCCGTTGCCGCAGGTGCCGGCTTCGAAGTGGCAGGTGGCGTCGCAGCCGTCGCCGCTGTTGGCGTTGCCGTCGTCGCACTCCTCGCCCGCGTCGATGACGCCGTTGCCGCAGGCCCCGGGCTCGAATATGCAGCTCGAGGTGCAGCCGTCGCCGTCGGCGGTGTTGCCGTCGTCGCACTCCTCGCCCGTGTCGGGCACGCCGTCCCCGCAGCCGGGCAGCATGCAGTTGCCGCGGCAGGCGTCGGCGTGGCTGTTCGAGTTGTCGGGTCCGTCGTCGCACTCCTAGCCGGCGTCGAGCACGCCGTCACCGCAGAACTCGCTGCGGCAGTCCTCCGAGCAGCCGTCCCCGTTGATGTTGTTTCCGTCGTCGCAGTCCTCGCCGGGGTCCAGGTTGCCGTTCCCACAGCCGGCCACCTCCACCAGGCAGGTGGCGGAGCAGCCGTCTCCGGACGCGGTGTTCCCGTCGTCGCAGGCCTCGTTCCCGTCCTGCACGCCGTCCCCGCAGCGGTACAGGGTGCAGTTGGTCCGACAGGAGTCGGGCAGGGTGTCGCTGTTCAGGTCGTCGCCGTCATCACACTCTTCGCCCACGTCCAAGAGCCCGTTCCCGCAGTCGACCACGGTCCCGTCGTCGTCTCCGCAGCCCACGGGGCCGATGAGCAGCGCGCCCGAGAGCAGCGCCGCCAGCAGCGCGCGTGTTCCCCAATTGCCAGTCTCCATACGTTTCATGACTCCCAAGCCTCCTCGGTCAATGAGTGTGGTCGTTTCTGATGTTGTCGGAAGTCCCCAGGCCCCTCGCGGCTACCGGCGGCGCCGGATCGCCAGGAGCACGAGCAGGGTCAGCAGGAAGACGCCGAGGGGCTCGCCCGGGCCGCCGTTTGCCTTGGCGCAGCCGCAGGTGTCGGGCGCCGTGGCCTGCCCGGTGCCGCTGTCGTCGCCGATGCCGGCGTCGCTTCCCGGGGTCTCGACAGGCACGCAGGAGCCGTTGATGCACTCCGCGTTCAGCCCGCAGAGCGCGGCGCCGTTGTCCACCTCGCCGTCGCAGTCGTTGTCGAGGGCGTCGCAGATCTCGCCGGTGGGCAACGGAGAGGTGCACCCGGTCCAACCGCCGTCGATGCAGATCTCTTCTCCCGGGCCGCAGGCCGTGGAGCAGCCCTGGTGCAGGCCCTCGTCCACCTCCCCGTCGCAGTCGTTGTCGAGGCCGTCACACACCTCCGCGGACGCGCTGACGCCGCCGATGCAGTTGCTCCACTGGCCATTGATACACTGCTGCTCGCCCTGCTCGCAGAGTCCCTCGGTCGAGCCGCACGGCATGGTTTCACCGGCCAGGCACGCGCAGCCCTCGTCCACGATATCGTTGCAGTCGTTGTCGAGACCGTCGCAGATTTCGGCAACGGGCTGCTGCGCCGTGCAGCCGGTCCAGACCCCCGCGACGCAGGTCTCGGCGCCGAAGCCGCAGGCCGTGGAGCAGCTCCGCGAGAGTCCCTCGTCGATCTGTCCGTCGCAGTTGTTGTCCACGCCGTCACAGACCTCCTGGCTGACCGACATCCCGATCTGGTCGAGGGCGGCGGTGAGCTCGGTGAGGTCGTCGGCCTGGAAATAGCAGTTGTCGGGGTTGGTGGGATCGGAGCTGGTTTCGTCGCACCCGGGCAGCTGCGTGCCGGCCGAGACGGCGGTGCGGTTCAGGGTCAGTACGTCCACACCGTCGCCGAAGCCGACGACGTAGGTGGTGATGCCGAGGGCGGCGAGGCTGGCGGCCGCCTGCACCGGCAGGAACCGCGTCGCCGGATCGTAGGGGTCGCACCACTGCCAGCCGTCGGTGATGAGCACCACATAGTTGTACCGGTTGGGGTCCAGCAGCGGCGCGTAGGAGGCCGCCACAGCGATGGACTGCGCCATGGGCGTGTAGTTGCCTCCCGACGGGGGAGGGGAGCCCAGCGCGGACACGATGGCGCTCGCCGTGGAGGGGCCCACGTCCACCACGACGGAGCCGGGAGAGCACTGGTTCGGATCCGGGAAGATCATCAGGCCCAGATCGATGGCGCCGCCGTAGTTGGCAGTGAGCTGGGTGATGGCCTGGGTCGCGATGGTCCACTTCGAGTCCATGCCGGCGGCGGGGGGGTCGGTCATGCTCGACGACTTGTCCAGGATGATCAGGAGCTGCGGGGGCGTGCACGCCGGTGGATCCGCCTGCGCGAGCTTGGCGGGCAGGGCGAGCAAGAGCGTCGAGAACAGTGCGGCACAGGTGCGGCGCATGATTGGGCTGGTCATCGGTGTCTCCTTTTGTGGGCTCCTCAGTATACCCTGCGCCAGGGGGCGCGGGCCACACTTGATGAGCAGTTTGCACCCACATGTACTACTGCCTCCCTACATGGTATCTTGCGAAGATGCAAGACCGAATTGAGGCAGCCTGCCGGGTGGTTGTTGTGGTGATCTGCTGCATGGCAGGGTTATCGGCTGCCGGCGCGAGCGGTTGCCGTAAATCTGACCGTCCCGGATCTGAACAGACAGACGGTCGACACAGCCAGACCAAAGGGGTCACCGCAGCGAAACCGGCCCGTGGCCCAGTGGCACTGAAATGTCCGGAGCTTACGGGCGTGCGACCGCTCGCGGTGCCCCGGTTGATCATGGCTGGAACAGGGCCGGAGAGGGAGAACTCGGCTCGGTGGGTGCAGCTCCTCGCTCATCGCGATCTGCGCGGACGTGCCGCAGGATCGGACCACAGCCTGCGCGTTGCCCGCATGCTCGCGGCCCAGCTCGCCCGGTTCGGGCTGCGGCCGGGACCGGGGAGCACCGGGTTCTGTCAGCGGTTTCCGCTGGGTCGACAGTGGGATCAGAACGTCATCGCCAGGCGCCCACCCAGTCTGCCGCGGCGCGGTGGGGCCGCCCCTGTCGTCATCATCGGCGCCCACTACGACAGCCAGGGCGTGGCCGCGTCGGGCCGGCACTTTCCCGGAGCCGACGACAACGCCTCGGGCGTGGCAGCGCTCCTGGAGCTCGCGCGCCTGCTGGGCCGCGGCGCCGCGCCCGGTGTGGACGTGTGGATCGTCGCCTTCGGCGCCGAGGAGCGCGGGCTTCTGGGGTCGAAGTACTTCGTGCGACACGCCCCGGTGGAGCTCCGCCGCGTGGCACTGATGATCAATCTGGACATGGTGGGCCGGCAGCTCCTGGAGGGGCAGCCCGTCCGCTCACTCCTGGGGAACCCGAAGGACACCCTGGGGTACGTGATCTCGGAGAAGCGCATGCAAGCCAACAACCGGCTGCTGCAGCGCGTTTCGAAACGGCTCGGGATCGAGGTCGTCGGGATCCCCGAGCTGATCCTGAAGCTGTCCGGGTTTCTCTCTGACAGCGTCCCGTTCAGTCGGTCCACGCCCACCCTGTTCGTGTCGACGTCGCTGCACCCAGACTACGGGAAGGTCACCGACACGCCGGAGAAGATCGATCACGCCCAGCTCGGCCGGGCGGTGCGGTTGGTGCTGGGGGTCGTCGGGGAGCTCGGAGCGCTAGAGCGGAAGTAGGACGCTGAAGATGGAGCCGGTGTCGTCGGCGTTCTCCACCCAGATGGCGCCGTTGTGGGCCATGACGGCCTGCTTGCAGAAGGCCAGGCCCAGGCCGGTGCCGGCCTCGATCCCCGCCCGGCGAGACTCCACGACACCGAACTTCTCGAAGATGCGCTGGTGCTCCTCTTCCGGGATGCCCGGCCCCGTGTCGGTCACGGTGAACAGCACGCCCTGCGAAATCCCGGGGAGGCGCCAGTCCAGGGTCGCCTGGTCGGCCTCCCGGGCTTCCACCGTGACCGTTCCCTTCGGCGGAGTGAACTTCAGGGCGTTGGCCACGAGATTCTGGAGCACCCGCACCACCAGGTCGAGATCCAGCCGCGCGGGGGGCAGGTTGTCCTGGCTCGAAATCTTCAGGGTGATCTCACGGGAGTCAGCGATTACGGTGAGCCTGTTCACCACCGACCTCGGCACGTCGGCCGGGGCGCACAGACTGGTGGTCAGCTTCAGCTCGCCGGACTCGAGCTTCTGGAGCTCGAGCAGGCTGTCGATGAGCACGAGCATTTCGTCGCAGGCGCGCTGGGCGTGCCGGATATAGGTGCCGGGATCGCGGTGGGCGAGCGCGCCGCCCTCGCCGCGCGCGCCCGCCTGGGCGGCCAGGAGCTGCAGCGTGGACTGGATGACCGTGACCGGGCTCCGCAGGTCGTGGACGACCATGCTCGCGAGGTCCTGGCGGAGCGCGGCGATCTGTTCCAGGTTCCGACGGTTGAGGATGGCCTGGGAGATGTGCTCGGCAATGGTCTCAAGGGCGAGCAGATCCTCCTCGTCCAGGGATCCCGGCTCTTCGTTCTCCGCGTCGATGAAGCCGAAGATCTGGCCGCCGGCCCGGAGCGGGCAACAGATCTCGGTGAGCAGGGCTTCGCTGGCGGCGACGTAATTGGCGCGCTCGCGCACGTCAGACACCACCAGGCTGACCCCGGTGCTGATCACCTCGCCGGTCACCCCTTCGCCGATGGGCTGGCTGTGGCCCAGCCGCAGCAGGATCGGCGTGCGGGACGACACCGCGCGCAGCACCACGTTTTCCGCGGTGTCATCGATGAGTCCCATGGCGACGAGCCCGTAGCCGAGCTGCTCCCGGATGGCCCGGCAGCAGCGGTTCAGCAGCTCGTCGAGCTCCATCCCGGTGTTGAGGATGCGACTCACGCGGTTGATCAGGCTGAGCTGTTTTCTGCGCCGGCGCTCCCGGTGGAACTGATCGGCGTTCTGGATCGCCTGGGCCACGGGAGCGGCCAAGGCCTGGAGCATCGCCTGCTCGGTGGCGCCGAACTTGCCCAGCTCCTCGCTCTCGAGGTTCAGCACTCCGATGACCCGGCCGCCGAGCTTGAGGGGTACGGCGAGCTCGGACTTCATCCCCGGAATGAGTGGGACGTAGTCTGTGAAGAGGTCGATGTTGGGAAGGCTGAAGGGGCGGCCCGTGGCGACGACCTGCCCGGCGACACCCTTGCCGATGGCTTGACGATGGCCTTCGGGGACTGCCTCGCCGGTGCGCAAGGCGCCCTGGACATGCACTATTTCATGGCGTTTTTCATCGACCAGGCCGATGCCGACGTAGTACGCCCCCGTCTCGGTGAGGATCCGTTCGGCAATGGCACGGAGCACTTCCTGCAGATCGGTGGACTGACTGGCGAGCACACTGATCTCGTAGATCTTGTTCGCCGTCTCCAGCGCGCCGACGTTTCGAAGGTCCTGTTCCTGGCTTCGCATCGTAACGCCCCAAATATTAACGTAGAACGATGTGTATCACGCCAGAAATCGTCTCGTTGCCGTGAGTTTTCGTCTGTTGGAGCCTCCCACGTCCGGTTGATGTATATCCGTGCCGGGGCTAATAATGGATCCACGCGCTGCGTGCGCCGGAGGGACGCGTTCATGAGACGACCGCTCACGTTTTCTGCAATTTGCCTGTCGATCGTCTGCCTGTCGACCGTGGCGCGGGCGGGTGGCGGTCCCATGAACGTGCTCGTGCTGTATAACGCGGACGATGCCTCTGCCGTGGCGGTGGCTGACTACTACGGCGCGGCCCGGTCCCTGCCCAGCGGTCACCTGTGCGGCATCACGGGACTGGACCCATCCACGCGAAGCATCGACTTCGTGGAGTACTGGGACACCGTGCACAGCGCGCTCGTCGCCTGCCTCCAGGCGCTGCCCAACCCGGACGAGATCGACTACCTCGTCGTGATCCGGGGGCTTCCCTATCGGATCAACCTGCCGAACGGCGAGTTCTACACGAGCCTCTCGGCGATGCTGCAGATCCACGAGACCGCCCGGAGCTCGGACGGCAGCCCGCTGGCCGGGGAGCCTCAGGAGTACACGTCGTACTACCAGGCCTCCATCACCAATCCGGAGTGGCTCGGAGGGTTCTGCTCGGCCGGGGAACTGCAGGTGACCAACCCGTACAGCAGCTGGTACGCCACCGCCTGCAGCATCGTGCGCGAGGCAGACCACCCACCCAGCTTTCGTCGGACCATGGCCGGGCAGGCCAGCGGATATGACTTCGGAGAGAACCTGTTCATCGTGACGAGGCTCGACGGCTTCGACTATCAGGACGCGCTCGACCTCGTGGACCGCGCGGTTTTGGGCGACTCCTCCTTCCCCACGGCGGAGCTCCTGTGCATGGAGGGCTCGGACGCGCCCCGGGCGGCGCGGGATCCGGAGTGCGAGTTCACGGCGCGCCACCTGTCGATGGCCGGATTCACGGGGACCTGGCTGTCCCCCTTCGACAGCGCCCTGTCCGGCCACGAGGTCGCCGCCTATTTCACGGGCACGGCCGGGCTGCGGGACGCCATCGCCGGCAACACCTATGTGCCGGGCGCCATCGCCTGCAACCTTACCTCCACCGGCGCCGCGCCCACGAACTTCTTCTGCAACGGCGACGGCTCCGTCTGCCCGGCGTCCGAGAGCCAGACCTCCATCGCGCGGTTCGTGCGGGCCGGCGCCACCGGGGCCCACGGCACCGTGGCCGAGCCGCTGAACAACACCTTCCCGAGCGCCGGGACGCTGCTGCTGTACACCTTCGGCTACAACCTCGGGGAGAGCTACTTCTTCAATCAGCAGTTCCTCTACTGGCAGAACCTCTACCTCGGGGATCCGCTGACCACGCCCTACGCCGATCGGCCGGAGGTGACCTTCTCCGCCTCGGGCGTGGTGCCCCGGCTGTCCACACTCACTGTGCAGGCAACGCACGTCGACGGGGTTGCCTCCGTCCGTCTCTATCTGGAGGGCGTCCTCGTAGCGGATGCCACGGGGGGGCAGCTCGACTGGGTCGTGGAACACGACCTGGGTGCCGAGCTGGATCTGCTTGCCGTGGCGGTGGCCGACAACGGCGTGGTGGATCGTTCCGGCTGGCCCGTGGAGACGCACGCGCCCCGCCCCGACGTTCAGGGCTGGCAGGCCACCGTGCTCACCGTGGTTGAGGAGCTCCCCATCAAGGACGCCGGGGTCGCCAGCGACGCAGACGTCGCTGCGGACAGCGGCAGCAGCGGTGACGCGAGCCCGGGCGGCCCGGAGCCCAAGGAGGGCTGCGGCTGTCTCGTGGGCGAAGGTCCGGGGCTGCCACCCGCCGCGATCCTGTTCTCGCTGCTGATCGCCTGGGTTTGGCGTCGGCGTCGGCGTCGGCGTCGCTGAGCCGCCCCGGCGTAGCTGAGCCGGCCGGCGTTACAAAGTCGTTACTCCGCGCCTTTGGCCTTCGGCTATACTGAAGCCATGCGCATCGTAGTCGTCGAAGACGAGCCCGTGATCCGCGACGCCATCGTGGAGATGCTGACGCTCACCGGGCACGAGGCGGTGCAGGCGGCGGACGGGGTGGAGGGCCTCGGGTGCGCCACCGGCCAGGGCGTGGACCTCGTGCTGCTGGACCTGATGCTGCCGCGGATGGACGGGTTCCAAGTGCTCGCGGAGCTGCGAAAGCTCAAGCCGTTGTTGCCGGTGATCATCCTGACGGCCAAGGGATCGGAGGAGGACGTGGTGCGCGGCCTGCGCGGCGGCGCGGACGACTACGTGGTGAAGCCCTTCGGCGCCCGGGAGCTGATGGCGCGGATCGATGCGGTCCTGCGACGCAGCCCGGGCCGACCGGCGCAGGTGGAGGACGTGCAGCTCGGCGGCTTCGAGATCAGCTTCTCCCGCCGTGAGATCGTCGCGCCGGACGGTACCCGGGATCAGCTCACCGAGGCCGAGGCGGCGATCCTATCCTTCCTGGTGGAGAACCCGGGGCGGGCGGTGAGCCGGGAGGAGCTGCTGGGCCGCCTGTGGGGCGTGTTCGGCAGCAAGTCCGGGTCCCGCACCGTGGACATGCACGTGGCGCGGCTGCGGGCCAAGCTGGGCGACGACGGGGCGCTGCCGACGCTCATCGTCACGGTTCGCGGCAAGGGGTACATGCTCGGCGGAGAGAAGTGATGCGATCGCCGCGCCATCTCTGGGTGGGCTATCTCATCGCCGGGCTCGCGGTGCTCGGGGCCGTGGGCGGGCTCTCGGCGGTGGCGCTGCGGCTCGAGGCCCAGGCCGAGCGGAGCCGGCTGCGGGAGGCGCGCCTGGGGCGCGTCCGCATCGCGCTCTGGCGGCTCGACTCGCACATGACGCCGGTGCTGGGACGCATCGCAGGACACGCCTACTCACACTTCGTCCCGGCGTTCAAGCCGGCGCAGCTCTACGACCCCCAGGGGCGGCCCGATGAGGGCAAGGTGCTGGTGCAGCCGTCGCCCATCCTGATGAACGACTGGCCGGACTGGGTGGTCATTCACTTTCAGGCGCCCCTCTCCGGAGCCATCACGTCGCCCCAGGTGCCGACGGGCTGGTACCAGTGGGTCGGGCCCGTGGCCGGCCTGCGAACCCCGGGCGCGCGCAAGGAGCAGCTGAGTCAGCTCGAACGGATCCTGAGCCCCTCGCTCCGGCGCCGCCTCGCCCTGGCGGTGGAGCCCCAGATCCGGCTGCTCGGCAACGAGCTGCTCGCCGCAGGTGGTGGGAGCGCGGGCGCCGGTGGGCGCTCCGACGGGTGGCGAACGCGAGTCGTCCGCAGCCACGGCCGAGCCGGTGGGTGGCGGCAAAGCAGCCACGCCGCGCCATCTCCGCAGGTTGCCCAGCAACAACAGCAAACCAAGAAGGCGCAGCAGCGGGTGCCGGAGCAGCGCTGGCGGGAGCGGAACTGGGGCAACAGCCAGGTGCAGTTCACCCCGCGGGCAAACCCCGACTCGCTGGACAACGTGATGCTCAACACCGCCGGCCTCCCTCCGGGAGCCGTCAGCAACGACGCAGGGGTGCAGAAGATCCTCGTGCCCCTGAGCCCGGTGCGGTCGGCGTGGATCCCCGGAGTCAAAAAAGGGGAGCGGCGGCTGATCCTGTACCGCGTGGCAGAGGTGCAGGGCCGATCCCTGATCCAGGGGGCGCTGCTGGACTGGAAGCGGCTGCGCGGGCAGCTCTCCGGGCTGGTCAAGGATCTCTTTCCTCGGGTCCAGCTGACGCCGAGCGTCGCATCCTCCAGCGGGGACGACGAGCACCGGATGACCACGTTGCCGGTGGCGCTGGCGGTCCCCCGCGTCGTGGCCCGGGCGACGCGCGCCTGGTATCGCATCACCCCGGTCCGAGCGACCCTGCTGTTCGCGTGGATGCTCACGCTCCTGGCGCTGCTGGCCACCGCTTTCGTGGTTCGGCGCATGGTCGAGATGGCCGAGCGGAGGATGAACTTCGTGAACGCGGTCAGCCACGAGCTGCGGACGCCGCTCACCGCCTTCCGGGTGCACCTCGACCTGCTGGCTGACGGGCTGGTCACCGACGAGACCAAGCGGCAGTCCATGCTGGAGAAGCTGCGGGGGCAGTCCGAGCGGCTGACCGAGCTCGTGCGGAACGTGCTCGACTTTGCGCGCCTGGAGCGGAAGACCTTTGTGGCCGAGCTGCAGGTCGTGGAGGCCCGGGCGTTGCTCGAGGAGCTCACCGACACCTGTGGGCCTCGATGTGAGGTGGTGGGGCTGAGTCTCGAGGTGGAAAACGGGCTGCCGGAAGACGCCCGGATCCGCACGGATCCGGCGGCCGTCCGCCAGATCGTGTCCAACCTGGTGGACAACGCGTGCAAGTACGGCGCCTCTGCCGAGGACAAGCGGATCCATCTGCGGCTTCGGCCGGACGGCGCCGCGGTGGTGCTGGAGGTGTGGGATCACGGCCCGGGCATTCCGGCGCGCTCGCGGCGTCACCTGTTCGATCCGTTCTATCGCGTCGGCCAAGAGATGACGCGCGAGAAGCCGGGCGTCGGGCTCGGGCTGGCCCTGGCCAAGCGCTTCTCCGAAACCCTGGGCGCCAAGCTCGCTCTCGTCGGCGCTGTCCGAGAAGACAACACCGTGGAGGCCGTGTTCGCCCTCCGCCTGCCGCTTGCCTCCGGCTAGCGCCGTGTCTCGTTCGTCGCAATCCATGGTCCATCCGGCTCGCCACAACTGGACAAAGGCCTGCTCCCCGCCCCAGGCGACCTGACTCTCGAGAGGTGCGGTCCCCTCCCGAGTTGTGTCGCCCCAGGCGACCTAACTCTCGAGAGGTGCGAACCCCTCCCGAGTTGTGTCGCCCCAGGCGACCTAACTCTCGAGAGGTGCGGTCCCCTCCCGAGTTGTGTCGCATTACGACCAGAGGCACCTGATGACAACGCACCCAGCCCTTGTCACCTCAACGACGAGTCGCCTTCCGGCGTGACATGCTCGCTGTCACGGTGCTCGCAAGCTGCCCACCGCGTTGCGCGTCGACGTGCCTCCTTCAGGGGCTCGCCGCGCCCCACCGTGGACAGCGGCGAGCCCCGCGCCAGCGTCGCGAGCGATTGGATCGATGTCAGCTCTTCGCGCTGCGCCTGGTATTCAGGGGGTGGAGATGATGTAGAGGCGGTTTCCGTGCTCGGTGGAGTAGAAGGCGGCGACGATATGGGCGGGCACGGGGGCGTTGAGCTGGGTGAATGGGGGGAACTGGGCCACGGCCATGTCGGTGTAGAAGGTGAAGCAGTGGCCGGACTCGTTTATGTAGATGTCGTTGGCAGTGGTGATGGCGCCCAGGTAGGGGCCGATGGTGGTGGCGCCGGTGGCGCAGAGGGTCGAGGGATCTCCGGTGGCCCAGCCGTGGGCGTTGGCCAGATCGACATAGAGCGCCTTGATGGTGGACGGGACCGGGGCCTCGGGATCCCCCGACATGTCCAGGAGATTGGGGTTCGCCGGGTCGGGCGTGAAGACGCCGGTGGCGTTGTCGATGGCGTAGCTGTAGTACTGGTCCACAGGGCCGGGTTGGCTCGTCACGATGAGGACGCTCGAAGAGGTGTCCGTGGACCAGGACACCCCCCAGGCGGCCTTGACCGCGCTCCCCGGAACGCCCGGGAAGCGGCTCGACAGCGCGCCGGAGTCGATCCACTGGTGACCCGGGAGGGAGAGCACGTGGAAGGTGGTGGCGGTGAACACGTAGGCGCGATTGCGCTGGTCCACGTTCGCCGCGGCGACAATGGGCGTGGATGGGGCGTGCGTGTCACCCGCGTAGGTGAGGGTCATGCTGCCCCACACCGCCGGCTGCCCCGTGGCCCAGTGGAGCACGGGCAGGCTCTCCGCGGCGCAGGCGGGGCTGCAGCCGTCACCGGCCACGGTGTTGCTGTCGTCGCAGTCCTCTTGGCCGGCCCACACGTGCCCGTCTCCGCAGCTCGCCGCGATGCAGCCCACCAGGCAGGAGTCTGTGTTGGAGCTGTTTCCGTCGTCGCAGCTCTCGTGCAGGGTCCAGACGTAGCCGTCCCCGCAGGTGGCTGAGTCGCAGCTGTTGAGGCACGCGTCCAGGTTGGAGGAGTTGCCGTCGTCGCACTCCTCGACGCCCTGGTGCACGTAGCCGTCCCCACAGCGCGCGTTCTGGCAGTTGTTCATGCAGGCGTCGTTGTTGGAGGAGTTGCCGTCGTCGCACTGCTCGCCCGCATCCACCACCCCGTTGCCGCAGCTCGCGAGCTGGCAGCCCGTGGTGTCGAAGGCGCAGCCCGCGGTGCAGGCCAGGGTGCCGGAGGTGTAGCCCCCGGGAATGGAGGTGCAGGTGTTGCCGTTCAGGTCGGCGCCGTCGCACTCCTCACCGCTGTCGAGGGTGCTGTTGCCGCACAGGCTCACGCACAGGCTGGGCTCGCCGCTGCACGCCCAGCCGTCCTCGACGGTGCAGCTCGGAGAGCAGCCGTCCCCATTGAGCAGGTTGCCGTCGTCACACTCCTCGCCGGCTTCGAGGAGTTGGTTGCCGCAATACGTGGGAATCTCGGCGTCGGGACCGGCGTCGCTCTGCTCCTGCAGCGGTGGGCTGGCGCAGGCGGACCAGGCGAGGATCAGACCAGTGGCTGTTGCGAGGTGGATCCGGAACATGCGTTCACCTTCCCTGGACGTGCGGTGTCCCGACGAGTCTACCGACGAAGATGGCGGTCGTAAAGCGGGCGTCGTTCTTACAGAGCTGTTACAGAGCGGTGCGCCCTTCTCAGCTACGATGGATCCAGTCAATCCAGAGCCACAGGAGGACGAGATGCCCATTGACCAGACGATTCGAAACGACGAGCCCACGGATCTCGGGGACCGGAGCCGGCGACCTTCGCGGGGCGCGGTAGGGTCGCGGTGGATGAACCTCGGGCTGGCGCTGCTCATGGCCCTTGCCGCGTTTCTGCTGCTGCAGCTCGCGTGCCGCAGCGGCGTGGGGGTCGGAAAGGTCAAGGCCGGCCCGGCCCACCCGGAGGCCGTGCGGGTGATCGAGGTGGACGGCACCGCGCGGCTGGACATCCCGCCGGACCGGGTCGACCTGAGCCTGACCCTGGAGGAGCAGCGCACGAACCCGGCGGCCGCCGCGCGCGCGCTCCGGAAACGGCGACAGGGCCTGCTCCTGGCGCTCAAGATGCTCGGGCTGCCCCGGAAGGAGATCGTGATCTCCCTGCTGAACATGCACCCGCAGTACAAACGATACCCGGAGCGAGGCATTGACAGCTACGTGGCGCAGGTGACCCTCATCGCGACCATCCGCGACCCGGAGCGGCTGGCCGACTACGTGGAAGCCGCCGCGGCCGCCGGCGTGGCGCGCATGCACACGACGTTCCGCAGCACGCGCATGCAGGAGCTCAAGAAGCGGGTCCGGGAGCTGGCCCTCAAGGCGGCGCGGACCAAGGCCGAGCAGATCGCCAAGGCGATGGGGGTCGAGGTGGGGCAGGTGCGCACGGTGCGGGAGAACGCGCATGGCAACTGGCAGGGCTCGTCCTGGTGGCGGGGAACCGACAACGTCTCAAACAGCGTCGAGGCGATTTCCCGTCCCGGCGCCGCGGGAGGCAAGGCCTCGCGACCAGACACCATCAAGCTCCACCTGTCCGTCGTGGTTGCCTTCGCCATGCGGTAGGCTGAGTGCTGGGCAAAGGACACGATGGTGCTACTTCAGTTTCCGAAGAATCTTCATGCATGCGCCGTGCTCGATCTCGACCTGCTCGGTCACATGGATTCCAAGAGAACTCCTGCGCAGCTCAAGCTTGTACGTACCGGCCTCAATTCGGCAATTCGCGGGCGTGCGGCCGATGGACCGGCCGTTTACAAACACCTCTGTCCACGGAGTCGTTTCCACGCGGAAGAAACCGTGGCCCTTCCAAATCCGTTTGCAGCGCACCGGACCATTTCGAGTATCCAGACGTATGATCGTACCAGAGCGTATAAGAAGAATCATCAGACCAATCGCAGCCTGAAACCGGACAACTCTCGGGGGGTGCTCGCCCCTCTGGGTGAGGTCGATTATTTCGGACATAGGGTGATTTGGCGAAATAACCGAGGGACCTGCTGAGCAGGTGGGGCAGTTAT